>CAJLUP010000051.1 GCA_905209865.1 uncultured Lachnospiraceae bacterium | reverse complement strand
GAAATAATTTCCTGTAATACGGTTTTGCAAACTCGCCTTTCAGTGCTTCATACCAGTCCCCGCTTATGCCTGACATTTTCTTCACCCTTTCTGCCGTTCTTATCTTTCCTGCTTTTTGATACAGTTTTTCTAATGTCTTTTTTATCTTTCTCTAAATCTTCCCTAAGATCAAAGTCTTACAGAAACGCCCTCTCCAGCAAGATATTCTTTTACCTGCCTGATCTCCAGCTCTTTATAGTGAAACAATGATGCCGCCAGAGCCGCATCCGCCTTTCCTTCTGTAAGGGCATCCTTAAAATGTTCCAGTTTTCCGGCTCCTCCTGACGCGATAACCGGGATTGACACACTTTCTGCGATTGCCTTTGTCAACTCCAGATCATAACCAGCCTTCGTTCCGTCACAGTCCATACTCGTAAGTAGAATTTCTCCCGCTCCAAGACGTTCCACTTTCTGCGCCCATTCTACGGCGTCGATTCCCACATCGACGCGCCCGCCGTTTTTATAAATATTCCACCCCGATCCGTCCTGTCGCTTCTTCGCATCGATTGCCACGACAACACATTGACTGCCGAATTTATCCGCGGCGTCACGAATCAGTTCCGGCGTATTAATCGCCGAAGAATTAATCGAGATCTTATCCGCGCCTTCCCTTAACAGCGCCCGAAAATCGTCTACCGTACGGATGCCTCCGCCGACAGTAAACGGGATAAACACACATTCCGCTACTTTCCGCACCATATCAACCACCGTCCCCCTCTGATCAGAGGACGCCGTAATATCAAGAAATACAAGTTCATCCGCTCCCGCCGCATCGTAAGCTTTCGCGATCTCCACCGGATCTCCGGCATCTTTCAGATCTACAAAGTTGACCCCTTTTACAACTCGTCCGTCTTTCACATCCAAACAAGGAATAATTCTCTTTGTAAACATCTCATTCTCCTTATAATTCCACGAAATTTTTCAGTATCTGAAGCCCTACTTTACTGCTCTTTTCAGGATGGAACTGACACGCAAACACATTGCCCTGCTCCACCGACGCATGAATATGCGTTCCATATTCTGCAGAAGCTCTCACGATCTTTTCATCTTCTGCCATTAAATAATAAGAATGCACAAAATAAACATACGGATTCTCTGAGATCCCCTTAAAGAGCCTTCCCTCGTTTTCCAGGTGCAATGAATTCCATCCCATATGAGGAATCTTCAATCCTTCTGTTTTCGGAATCCTGCATATTTTCCCTTTCAAAATACCAAGACCTTCCACTCCCGGCGCTTCTTCGCTTTTTTCAAATAAAACTTGAAGACCAAGACAGATCCCTAGAAACGGGATCTGAAGCTTTACCGCCTCACGGATTACCCGATCAAGCTCTCTTTTTCTTAAATTTTCCATTGCATCTCCAAAAGCTCCCACACCGGGCAAAACAATCTTATCCGCTCCTAATATCACTTCCCTGTCAGAGGTAACCGTTACATCCTGCCCAAGACTTAAGAGCGCTTTTTCCACACTTTTAATATTTCCTGCATCATAATCGATAATTGCGATCATTGTCTTTTTCTCCTACTCTGCTCTTTTCTTTTATTCTACGTTCATTTCTATGATTTTTGCTTTCCTGTTTTTACAACAGGAACCGGTGTATGATCTGCCGCGTCCAGATCCTTAATATATTTCTTTGTCTCCTTTACGATCATCGGAGAGAGAAGCAGCACTGCGATCAGGTTCGGGATCGCCATCAGCGCGTTTAAAATATCAGCAACCTTCCACACAAGATCAAGAGCAAGCACCGGAGCTGCAAGCAGCACCGCCACATAAAGGATCCGATACGGCAGAAGACCTGCCTTTCCCGCGAAATATTCCACACATCTTTCCCCGTAATATGCCCAGCCTAAGATTGTAGAATAGGCAAATGATATGATCCCGACAACAAGGATCAAAGAGCCGAAAAACGGGATCTGACCGAACGCCATCGTCGTCAGCTCTCCTCCGTTTACAGCTTCATCTACATTGATCGCCGGATTTTTCATAATTGTTGTCACAAGCACAAGTCCTGTCATCAGGCAGACAACAACCGTATCCCAAAAAGTTCCTGTAGAAGAGACAAGCGCCTGACGAACCGGATTCTTTGTCTTTGCCGCTGCCGCTGCAATCGGTGCCGAACCTAAGCCCGATTCGTTTGAGAAAAGTCCTCTTGCGACTCCGTACTGGATTGCGTACCGGATTCCGCCGCCAACCAGTCCGCCTGCTGCCGCACCTTTTGTAAAAGCAAGCCGACAGATCGTTGTAACTGCCGGAATGATATAATCGTAATTGATAAGCAATATGATCACACATCCGATCACATAAAAGGCCGCCATGAACGGAACAAGTTTCTCACATACTTTTGCAATACTTTTAATTCCTCCGAAAATAACAACGGCTGTCATTCCTGCTACGATCACGCCCACAACAAGCGGATCGATCCCCAGATTCTTATTGCATACTTCCGCGATTGCATTTACCTGAGTGGCACAACCGATTCCAAAGGAAGCAAATCCTGCTAAAAACGCAAACACTAAACCGAGCCATCTCATATTCAGCCCCCGCTCCAAAGCATACATTGCACCGCCCTGCATTCGTCCGTCTTCTGTTTTCACTCTGTATTTTACTGCTATAAGCGATTCTGCATATTTCGTTGCAATCCCAAAAACGCCTGTGATCCAGCACCAAAATACCGCTCCCGGACCGCCTAAGGCAATCGCTGTTCCAACACCGATAATATTGCCAGTCCCGATCGTCGATGCAAGCGCCGTTGTAAGCGCCCCGAACTGGCTGACTTCTCCATCCGCCCCTTCTTCTTTTGCTACCGAAAGCGGAATTCCTTTTGTGATCGTCTTCCTCTGAATAAATCCTGTCCGTACGGTAAGGAATAAATGTGTTCCCAACAAAAGCGCGATCATTCCCCAGCCCCACACAAAATCATCTACTGACTGAATCACCCCGTAGATCCTATCATACATATCCGGCTCCTCCTCTTCTCTCTTTCCCACTGTTTTTCTCTGCGAAAAGGGCATACGATATGCCGACCGCTGACAGCCGGCATGCCGTATGCCCTCTAACGCAACCATTCCTGAACTATTAGTTGCATTTTAGCACATTTACGCGCTAACGTAAAGCATTGAACTTACAGGATTCCATATCAATTTTATGCTTTTGCATCTAATTCAAACCAAAAAGCAACCCCGTTATCAAAGTTTTCTACGCCATAATTTTGATGGAAAGATTCCATGATCGCTTTCACAATAGAAAGACCGATCCCATTACCGCCATATTCTCTTGTATGCGCTTTATCTACTTTATAGAACTTATCCCACAACTTCGGAATATCTTCTTCCGGAATCGGATTTCCGCTGTTAAACACCGTTATACGAACTTTTCCATCCATATCGGCGATCCGCACCTCAATCCTCTTCTCATTGCCCGCATGATGGATCGCGTTCGTAAGATAATTCCGCACTACCTGCTCGGTCTTAAACTCATCTGCCCAGACGCAGATACTTTCGTCCGAAATAAAATCTACCGTTGCCCCTGCCTGCTGAACGAGAATCTCACAGCTTGCAATAACACCTTTCACAAGCCGGACAATATCAAACCGCTCAAACTGTACTTCATCAGCCCCAAACTCCAGTTGATTCAACGTCAGAAGGTTTTTCACCATAAGATTCATTTTTGCCGCCTCGTCCATAATCACATCGCAGTAAAATTCACGACTTTCCGAATCGTCGTTGATCCCTTCTTTTAAGCCTTCCGCATATCCCTGAATAAGCGCGATCGGAGTCTTTAATTCATGAGAAACATTGCCGAGGAACTCATTTCTCATATCCTCGATCTTCTCCTTCTGTTCAATATCTTTCTGAAGCCGATTATTGGCCTGTTTCAGTTCAGATACTGTTTTTTCCAATCGCTCCGACATTTTATTGAAGTTATTTCCAAGAACGCCGATCTCATCCTGACCGCCGCCTGTATATTTGGCGTCAAAATTCAGATTTGCCATCTCTTGCGACAGACATGTAAGTTCCATGATCGGTTTTGTAATGCTGCGCGAAAGCATCCAGACGAGCAGACCTCCAAGCAGCATTCCAATACATCCCAGATAAATCAAGAAACGATTGGCAAGAGACGCGCTTTCCGTAATACTTGCATACGGACACTGCATGATAAACCATGAACCGTCCGAAAATCTTCCCCACATCTTCAGATATTCGACATCTTTTTGTACTTTACTGTTTCTGTCTCTGTAAATTGTATAATTTTCCGTTCTCCTGAGCACATTGGCGTTATTAACGCCCTCCATTCCGAACAGACCGCTGAACATTTCTTTCAAACGGGGATCGTCATCTCCAAGTGTGGCAAGAATCGCATTTCCTCCTGCATCCACCACAACAAGATCAACGTTTGCTCTCTCGATCCGCGTCAGAATATCTCTGACCGCATCGGAATCTTCCAAGCTTCCGGATTCTAATTTTGTATTGACGTCATTATAGGTGCGGATCAGATCATCCGCTTTATGAGAAAGATAATAGTTCCCCAAAAATGCATTATTTATAATAAGGACCAACCCTAAAATAAGGCTGAACAATCCGATGAAAATTGCCGCCATCTGACGTCTGATCGAATATTTTATCATATCTGCATTCCTCCGGTCAGCCAACTTCAAACTTATATCCCATTCCCCATATCGTCTTAATATACTCTCCTTTATCGCCTAATTTACTGCGAAGTTTTTTCACATGGGTATCGATCGTTCTTGCGTCACCAAAATAATCATAGTTCCACACATTGTTCAATATTTTTTCTCTTGAAAGGGCAATCCCCTGATTTTCCACAAAATATGACAGCAGTTCAAACTCCTTATAACTTAAATCGATCACCTTATCGTTTATCTTCACGATATGCGCCGCCTTATCGATTGTAATATCCCCTGCAGCTACGATATCGTCTGCCGTGCCTCCCAGTGTTCTTCTTAAGATCGCGTTGACCCTCGCCACAAGGATCTTCGGACTGAAAGGTTTGGATATATACTCGTCCACACCAAGTTGAAAGCCTTGCAGTTCATCCCGCTCTTCTGATCTTGCCGTCAGCATAATGATCGGTACTTTCGAAGTTTCTCTGATCTCTCTGCACACCTGCCATCCGTCCATTTTGGGCATCATTACATCCAGTATCACAAGAGCAATGTCCTTATCTGCATAAAAAACGTCCATTGCTTCCATACCGTCCCCTGCCTCAAGTACAACATACCCTTCCCGTGCAAGAAAATCTTTCACAAGCTTGCGCATCCTGCTCTCATCATCTACAACAAGCACTTTTATATTTTCCACAATACACACCTCTCATAATAACATTTCTCAAAACATTTCCTGCTTTTCCCAAAAAATGCAATCCTTTTTCCAAAAATCCTCTCTCTGAAAAACACGCTGCATTTCGGGTACTTTCAGACTATCACAGAAATATGTCAATCTTGTGAATTTCCCTCTTTTTTTCCAATATTCCCCCTTTCCCGCCTTCCTTTTCCCCTGTGCGCCTTTTGTTTTCCTCTTATGCATAACTGCCAATTTCCCCTTACACATAACTGCCGGTTTTCCCTTACGTTTCACTTGAAAAACATACCTTTTAGTGCTATTATTTTTAAAGTTTGTAAAAAGGACATTTTATGCGAAATAAATACAATATTTTTACTTTAAGGAGATTTTGACATGGGACTTACAGAACTGTTTCTCTTAGCTGTCGGCCTTTCAATGGACGCATTCGCGGTCGCTGTCTGTAAAGGACTCGCAATGTCGAAAATCACCCCGAAAAAAATCGCCGTTGTCGGACTGTGGTTCGGGGGATTTCAAGCGCTGATGCCTGCCGCCGGCTATTTTCTCGGCATCCGGTTCAAGGACAGTATTACCGCTGTCGATCACTGGATCGCCTTCATTTTACTTTCCTTAATCGGAATCAATATGATCCGGGAGGCGTTCTCCGATGACGAAGACTCTTCCAATGATCTGCTGGATTTCAAGACAATGCTTCCTTTAGCTGTGGCAACAAGCATCGATGCTCTGGCCGTAGGAATCACGTTTGCCTTTTTAAATGTACATATCATGGCAGCGGTTTCATTTATCGGAATAGTGACGTTCGTTATTGCAGCAGCAGGCGTAAAAATCGGAAACATATTCGGAACAAAATACAAATCAAAAGCCGAGATCGCAGGCGGCATCATCCTGATCCTTCTCGGAGTAAAAATCCTGCTTGAACATCTCGGCTTCTTTTAATCCGGTATCAGAAGATCCAGATCTCATCACGCGATACTACAAAAATCGTCACATCAGGGAGAAATATATTATTATGGAAAAGAAAAATACATTTATGCAGACAAAACCTGTCTTTTCACTTCTAATCTCCATGTCTGTGCCTATGATGCTGTCCATGCTCATTCAGTCTCTTTATAATATTGTAGACAGTATCTACGTTTCCCGACTCGGCACAGACGCTCTGACAGCTGTCTCACTCGCCTACCCGCTTCAAAACGCGATCTTATCTGCGGCAGTCGGAATCGGCGTCGGCATCAGCTCTGCCATCTCCATTCATTTGGGAGCCGGAAATCACGAGAAAGCAGATCGGGCGGCAACCCTCGGAATTGCGCTCACCTTCTTTCACTGCATCTTTTTTATTATTGCAGGACTGACAATCTCCGAACCGTTTTTAAAACTTTTCACACATAATCCGAAAATATTGACCGATGCATCGGCGTATACCCGTATCGTACTTTGTCTGTCCTTCGGTTCGCTTTTTCAAATTGCATTCGAAAAGATTTTTCAGGGAATCGGAGAAATGAAAATCACAATGTACCTTCTTATCGCAGGATGTGTCATCAACATCATCCTTGATCCGATTCTGATCTTCGGGTTACTTGGTTTTCCGGCTCTCGGAGTTGCCGGAGCCGCGATTGCCACAGTCATCGGACAGATCAGCGCTTTTCTTTTATATATCATTGTCTATAAGAGAAAGAGCTACGCCGTACACATTCATCCACGATACCTTGTATTTGACAAAGCGATCATCCGGCAAATTTACAGCGTAGGAGTTCCATCCACTGTCATGATGCTCCTCCCCTCGATTCTGATCAGCATATTAAACAGTATTCTGACCGCATTTTCTGATGTTTATGTTGCAGTTTTGGGCGTTTACTTCAAACTTCAGACTTTCATCTATATGCCCGCAAACGGAATCGTTCAGGGAATGCGTCCGATCATCGGCTATAATTATGGCGCCGGCGAAAATTCCCGTGTAAAATCAACCATTCGATACAGCCTTCTTACCGCTGCCGGACTGATGCTCATAGGAACTGTTCTCGCCTTAGTCCTTCCAAAGCAGATCCTTGCCCTGTTTGACGCGGATACTGCTTTAATGACTGCCGGAATCACTGCGCTTCGCATCATCAGTCTTGGATTTTTGATCTCTTCGATCGGACTGATCTATTCCGGCGTATTTGAAGCAATGGGAAATGGACGCAATTCTCTGATCATCTCCCTTCTCCGCCAATTTGCCGTGACGATCCCACTCAGTTTTCTCCTCTCCCGTTTTCTCGGTCCCGCAGGAGTATGGATCGCATTTCCCGTCGGAGAACTGTGCGCCTCGATTGCCGCATTCTTCTTATTAAAGAAATACCAAAACGGAGCATTCTCGCCTTTTTGACGGAATGCTCCGTTTATATAATCAACATCCCTTCACAAAACATTTCATTTACTGAAAGGAGAGTCTCCCATGAAACACTCTTTGCAAATGTCTGAAACAATCCGTATAGGTATCGTTCTTGCCTTATCCGGCGGGTTTATGGATGCCTATTCTTATATCGAGCGAGGAAACGTATTTGCCAACGCCCAAACCGGAAATATGCTTCTCTTTGGCGTAAATCTCGCAGAAGGGAATTATTCTGCCATGCTGAATTATCTTTTCCCTGTACTTGCCTTTGCACTCGGTATTTTCCTTGCAGATACAGTGCGCTGTCTTAATACCCACCTTCACTGGAGACAGCTTTCTGTCCTGTTTGAAGCCATAATCTTAATAAGCGTTGCATTCTTTCCCCACTCTATGAATCTTTTGGCAAACACACTCACTTCCTTCGCCTGCGGCATTCAAGTCGAAAGTTTCAGGAAGATCCGAGGAAGAGGCGTCGCTACAACGATGTGTATCGGAAACCTGCGAAGCGGAACTGAGAATCTCCACCGTTTCCTCCGCACCCATGACCGGAAGTCATTATACGGAACATTCCTGTTCTACGGCATTATCCTCTGCTTTATAACAGGAGCCGTCCTCGGAAACTTCGTGATCAAATTTTTCCATGAGAAAGCGATCCTCGTATGCTCAGCACTTTTATTTGCCGCATTCCTTATGATGTTTGTCAACAGAGAACATAAATAATTTTTAAAACAACGCACCCTTTTTAACTCTAATGACTTATTTATAAGAACACTGACTCCAATCGCATGAATTAAACTATTTCCACCCATTATCATGACCTCCTGTGCTAATTATCTGTAGTTTTATAAATCTGCTTTTATAATGGCACAGGAGGTTCTATTTCATATAAAAAAGCCGCAATCCCTGATTTATCAAGAATTGCGACCTTATGACTGCGGATGACAGGAGTTAGTACGTCTGTTTTTATCTATTATATATCCGGTTTTTCACTATTTCTACACTTGAAATTTTGCATAGTATATCACATTTTTGCTTTGTATACACATTTTCAGTATCATTTCAGTATCACCGAAAAAACCTGAACTTCCCCGATCCGGTAGGTCAAGCGGTTCAATTTTGCGCCGCTTCTTTTATGACGAGCCGCCCGCCTGATCGCCTTTCCCGCTGTCGGATCGTAATGCCCTTCATGATTCTTCATCTCATTGCCGCCTTTTCTTCCTCTATCCATTTTAACACTCCCCTTTCTTTTTCCGTCCATCTAATAGCATCTCTTTCCACTTCACTCGTCCATGTCTCATTGAACCACCGTACACCTACATGATGGATCTGTGACGCGCTCAGGTATTCCTCATGATATGCTCTAAATCTCTTCGCTCTGGACGGTATGCGCAACTTCTTAAAAGCTTTTTGCTCCAGACTCCGCGCCTGATTCATATCGACGCCCAAGCGTTCCCCCATTTCCTTATAAGTCAACCCGCTCTCATATCTTAAACGAATGGCAGCAGGTAACCTATCCGGGAGCTGATCCACGGCAAGCCACAGTTCACGCCTCATGCGTTCGTGATCTATACGCCGGATCGCATCCCTCTCTAAGTCCTCATCTGATGCAATGGTATCACCTAGACAGATATCTCCATCCATTCCCGTCAGCTCCTCGCTCAAACTTCTGATGTGGCCTGTTTCCGTTGCTTTTCTTATCAAGGCTAGTTTATCTTGATCAACATGTAAAAACGCGCACAGCTCGCGATCAGAAGGGGAACAGCCGTGGTACTTCGTGTATTCTCGGACAAGTTTCTTGTATTGTAGCGCTTCATCTGCTGCCGATCGTGACAACTTCACCGGGCGGTTATTCTCCACACATGCCCGCAAATTCTTCTGTATGTAAAATGCTGCATAACCAATAAATGACATCCCGCGCCCCTCGTCATAGTGTGGAATCGCTTCATACAGACCTAGAAATCCCTCTTGCTCCAAGTCCTCCATCTCTGCCCCGCCGGAATACTTCCGGGCAAGTGTTGCTATAAAAGCTTTATTCTGTTTCCAAAGCTGCAGAAGATTTTCCGCCCGATCTGTGCCCGATCGAATCAGGTTCACAAGTGTTTCGTTTGTTTTGCTGTTCTCTTCCATGTCCACACCGCCTTTACCAAAAAACACCCCAGACGCAAGGGAAAAATCGCCCGGGGTATCTTTATCAAATTATTAGACTACGCCTTATCGCGCTGCCATCATTTCTATAACGAAATTAGTTTTGCAATCCCATCGCTGCCCGCACCTGCATCGTTACGATTTCTTGGTAACTTGCTCCGAGATCCTTATCTGATTCTGTCAGCTCTTCGCCGCAGGCTTCTGCGATTTTAAGAATATCGCCTTTAAACTCTGGAATCATTAGAATACTCTCCGGAAAATTGATATCTAATGCTATTAGTCTATTCTGCAGTCTTTCTGCCTCTGTTTCTGTGTTGAACACCATTTCATTCAAGGTGTCCTTATTAGCTCCCTTTGCCACCTCTACAAGTGCAAGAAGTGCCTGGCGATTTCCAAGAAATTTCCCAGCAATTCCTACGATTGTCTCATAAGGCAACTGATTTTCTGCTGCAGATAATAAAGCAATACAGGAAGAGAATTCCGGATCAGAGAAATCATAGATATTATCATTCTCCCGCATAACTTTCACCATAGCCTCGAAATGCCCCTGCAGATTATCAAATTCTTTCCTTGCACTTGCCGCCAATCGTTCCTTAATCCCCTTGATCTGAGCGTCCTTATGCTCTCTTGACCAAATAATATTCCCCTCTATTCCTGCTACTTCTTGGTCATTTTCCATATAAAGTGATACAAGATTCTTTAAATCTCCCATCATATTAACCGCCTGTTCTCTTACTGCCTTTGTGTTAATCTTACTCATACTATTGTCCTTTCTCCTTTTACTCTCTCAACTTATCTGCTGCGCCGAACATATCGCCCGCCATACTAAGCACATAGTCAGCAATTCCAAAACCATTATCATTAGCGATCCAGCTTTTACATTCTTTATACAATTTGCTGGCAAGCCTTCTTTTTTCTTCATCGCTCATAAAACGGCAAACCAATATTTTTCCGAGCGGATCTGTTGAATTTTCGCTGTCTGCTTTCCCCCTCTTGCTTGCATATCCAGAAAGTATACGCTCCATAGATCTGTTACCTTCATATTTATCCTGCAAAACATCAAATTCCTCTTGATTCAAGGTGTATAACTCACTTTCAAGCAAAATAATATCCGACTTGTCAATATCCGCCCCGGTAATTGATTTCGCTTTCTTATCCAATCTCTCAAGATACGAATGATACACCTCTTCCAATTCCTCCAAAGCCAATCCTTTTGAATCCTCAATCTTCTCCATGAGTTTTTTCGCCTGTTCCTGCTGATAATTATTTTTAGGCCCACTATATTGCTCTTCGTACTTTTCAAGCAATGGCTGCGCTCTGTCAACATAATTTACCAGTACTTTATTCAACTGTTTTCTATATTTGCTTTGTCCCATTTTTTATCTCTCCTTTTCAATTACTCCACTACTACATTGATTGCCTTGTTGCCTTTGTCCGTCGGTTCAACCTGATAGCTGACTCTCTGGCCAACTTCCAAATTGCGGAATCCTTTCATCAGAATATCGCTCTGATGTACGAAGATATCCGCCCCAGCGTCTCCGGCAATAAAGCCGTACCCCTTGACTGGATCAAACCACTTCACCACTCCATGCTGCATACTTGCACTACTCCTTTCTTACCTCTTCCCACGCAAGCAAAAAAGGCGTAAGATCAACTCTTAGACACTCTTGTCTGTAAGTCATTCCCACGCCTTATGGCTTCCAACTTCCGTTGGGGTACTTTAATTATTTACTTATTGCAATTATACCATGTCCTCCAAATATTTTCCATCCGTTCTTTTAACTATTCTCATTTGGTTACTGTCAAGTAATCGTTGGCAACTTTCTTTTTGATTTATCTTTTTGTTGAAATAGCATGTTTTGTCCCAATTTAATATCCAGCCATGTACAACAGTCGTTTTCTCTCCCCCTGTATCTTTCCATTTAATCCAACCATATGTCCGATCACCGGATATTCATATCCTTCGTATTATAAAGTAGTAGTGTTTATAGTCCCTCTCCAAGGACTGTATGCTATAC
>CAJLUP010000050.1 GCA_905209865.1 uncultured Lachnospiraceae bacterium | reverse complement strand
TCTATTCGTAAATATTATTAGCTACTATATTATGAAATAAAATCCATTTTGTCAACCATTTCACCATTGGATTTTCAATCAGATTTTTAACCGGATTTTCAACTCTGCAATCATTTTACATCCTGAACTCGCTCACAGTAAACTAAGTACCGCTGATAATTGTGAGGGTATGGATGACAGGTCACAAGTGTCACCATATCTTTCCCTTCCTGTATTCTGATCTTATTGATCTCATCCGGAGAAATAATCTCGATCTTCTCCACTTTGTAAGTCATCGTTTCCCACAAATTCGTAATAAATATTTCATCACCGATTTTTAGTTTCTCAATTTCCCGAAACATCTTTGCATAGCTGTATCCCCTGTGGGCAACAACCGCCATATTCGTATTCTTCCCGCCGATGGGCATGGATGTTTCTGTAAGCTGAGCAGCTCCCTTTGACATATTTTCTTCATTAGCCCCCAAATATAAGGGCAGTTCGATCCCCATAGCCGGAATTCGGATATATCCTGCAATTCCATCTTCTATTCCGTATTCTTCCAAACGGATTGCCGGATCTTCATACGCATATGGATCCATCAGTTTTTCCTGATTGTTTTCTATAAGCTCTTCATTATACTTCTTCATCGCTTCATAAAGACGAGTATATTTTTCAGGATCTGTATGCTGAACGCTTTCCATGTTTTCTTCAAATTGCCGGGACATGATCCCTGTCTTTATTCCATAAAACAGCTGCAAAATGTGGGGATACAAAAGGATCCCGCATCCGATCAAAAGGAGGATCAGACCGAAAACAAAAAGTTTTCTTCGTTTTTTTACTTTTTTCATCTTCTTCTCCTTTGCACACCGCTTTTCTTCCCTGCTTTTTTCCTTCTTCCCCTTGTTCTTCTTCGCTTCTTTCTTATTTTCCTGATACATATCGTCACTACAGCCACAAATAAACTAAACAGTGCAAATGCCGCTGCTGCATATGCGATTATTTCTGTCATATCCCGCGTTTTTTTCACCGCATCTTGCTCTTTCACATCGTTTTCTTCCACAATTTCGTCAGACGTTTTTTCACCCCGAACAAGCAGTCTGTGACTGTTCACTCCGTAGGGCGTACATGTTAAAAGGGTCACATATTCCTTATCTGCTTCCGGGCGCAGCGCGTCTGTATCTTCCGGCTCGATCACCAAAATCTGATCCACCTCATAAGTCAGAAGATGATCCAGCACATGGATATAAAACAAATCCCCTTCTTTCATTTTATCCAGATCCGTAAACAGCTTTGCCGTAGACAGCCCTCTGTGAGCTGCAAGAACCGAATGCGTGCCTTTTCCCCCTATAGGAAGGGCAGTGGTTTCCATATGTCCGACGCCCTTCCTTAACACCTTCTCGCTGACTCCATGATAGATTGGGATCTTGACATCAATCGCCGGAATTTCAATATATCCCATAACCCCCTCTTTTTCTTCTACATCGAGCACATCCTTATAATTATCAGGCAGAACCGAACCGCTTCCTAAGATGAACGGGTCTTCTACAGACGTTCCGGTGACAGATTCATTATACTTTACCGCCTTTTCCCATTCCGCCTTCAGATCTGCCTTCGGAAGTTCTCCCACAGTTTCCGCATAATTGCTGATCATCTCTGCCTGATGCCGCTCCGCCAATTTATTACTGACTGCGGGATACAATAGAATACATGCTCCGATCAGAAAAAGAACACTTACGATTAGTTTCTTACTTCTGCTCATAATTACCTAAAGGGAGGTTCGTCCGCTGAGACTCCCTCCCTCTTCCTTCTTAATCTTTCAATCTATTTTCTATTGATTAACGATCCTTTTTCTTTCTGGACATCAGGATAATAATTCCTGCCGCCGCCATTACAGTCAAACCAACTGCCGTAAAGATGATCGTTCCTCTTCCGCCTGCTGCCGGAAGCTTACTCGGTTTTACGTTTACGATCGTTTCTGTGGGGTCTGCTGCGACAGATGACGTCTGGTTCACTTTCACTTCAAAATATTTACTTGGAAGCTGATAACCTTTTACTGTTTTTATCTCTACGATGTAGTACGTCTTCTCTCCGGTTCCTTCATTGTCGCCTTTCACTTTACCTGTTTCATTTGCCTTATTAGTATAATATGCAAGACCTTTGAACTCTGCAACACCATCAGAATTCGTCCTTACAATAGTTGTATACTTCGTTTGATTCGGATCATATACTTCCAATGCACCCTTAATGTCTTCTACCGGATTATTATTTTGAAGAACTTCTACTGCTGCCTGTGCGTTTTCCAAGGTATCAAAAATCATAAATTCAACACCCTCTAAAGGAGCTCCATCTACTTTTTCTCCTACCTTTTTCACAGAGATCCGACCCGTATGTACTTCCGGACGTTGATCCTCCGGTACGCTTACTGTAACAGTTTCACTGCCCGCCACATTTGTAAAATTCAAATCTGCACCATTATAGATAGCTTCTCCTGTTTTTGCCGTTTCATTTATTACTGTCTTAAATTGGATCTGAAGAAATGCCGCCGGTTCAACTGAAAGGTTGATTAATTTTTTCAATTTCACCTTTCCGGCATCTGTAAGACTTACTTTCAATGTATTACCATTATTTTCAGAAGGTATCTGCACATTATAATCTGTGTCTTTTGTCAATGCACCTCCGTCCACCGATCCATATGTCATAGTTACAGCCTGAACAACAACTTCACCGTTTTCATCATATTTCTTATAAGTAAGCTGAGAGTCAATTTTATCTACGACTTCATATATTTGCGCTACATTATATTCATCTGATCCCGAGTCTTTTTTTAATGCAATATTACCCGGAATAGCCGTATTAATGATCCATGTCTGTTCTTCATTCATGTTGAAAGAATCATGCTTATTGCCTACATATGTAACATCTTTTTCAATGGACAATACTTCATTTTTCGGATATACATGCACATCATAGTTAAGCGTCTTCCCATCAGCCTCTGTCATCGGAACATCAACAAAAAATGCTTTTCCTGCCATCGCATCGTCTGCCTCATTTGGAAGGACAGCATTACTTCCATCTCCTCCGTCAATCCCTAATTCTTCTATTTTATATCTGCCTAAATTAAGCTTGCCAAAAGTAATTTCTCCATCCTTATCTGTTTGAGCCTCCGCACTATAAGCGAGATCGCCTTCTGCAGATACCCACTCTCCGTTTTCATTTTGCACTACTCTTGTAATCTTAAATTGAACATTCGGCAAAGGGACTGCTGTTTTTGGCAACTTATCTTCACTCAATGCAGTACCGCCGCTCTCTGTGTTTGATTCAAATGCATTTTCTGTATCCGGCATTTTATACTTATGAATCGTAATCGATCCTTTCTTATTATTATTTACGGTAATTCCTTCGTTTTCATCTGCTGCAAACGCAGTTGTCATTGTTCCAAACAGCATTACTGCCGCCAGAGCTATTGTTGTTAAACGTTTCAAAATCTTTCCCATAGTCTTTAAGCTCCTCTTCTTTTAAATTTAAAATACAGTACCAGTGAACAACAAATGATTACAACTCCACTAAATACAAAAATTCCCGTACCGTTTCCCCCCAACTTTGGAAGACGGCTTGTCTCTCTATTAGAAATTTTAAATCCATCTATGTAATTTCCGCTAATTGCAGGTACATCTCCTACCGCTTTAAAAGCAACTTCCTCTGTGCCTTCTTTTGTAATTTGAATTACCACCTCCCAATATCCTGTCGGTTTCAAATACCCCTTAGGCGCTTTCGTCTCCACAAGGAAATATGTTCCCGGCTTTAACCGGCCAAAATCAACAACACCCTCTTTTGATGAACCAACCGGTTCTCCTACTTGTTCCCATTCACCCGAAGTTTCATCTTTTTCCTGATAAATGGTAAACTCCGCATCTGCAAGCGCATCGCCTGTTTTTTCGTCTATCTTTTGAAAGGAAAACGGAACTGTAGGATCATTCCCAACTACAAAGCTGTCTCCTTCAAGTTTAAATTCCGGTGTCATCGAATCGTCTTTATTTGTTTTCTTTACGGTAATCCTTTCTTCCCCTTTATCCGGATCTGCATTCACAGTTACTGTCCACGTTCCTTTTGGCAAAATAAAGCCTTCTAATGTTTCCAGCTCCTCTAATATATATGTTCCTGATGTAAGGTCTGAAAAGGTTACGCTTCCATCTTCAGCGCTTTCCTGCTCATTCGTCCATGTACACCCTTTCTTATCCGTATTACCCTTTACATCATTATGTGCATGTGTACAAAGTTCCGGAGAGTTCAACCCACCACATTCTTCATCATGCTTATGATCACACGTAAGTTCAAATGTAACACCTGTCATAGGATCTCCGGTTTCCACATTTATTTTTTGAAATGAGAAATCCGTTGTAGCTCTTTCATTTTCTGCTTGCAATGTCACCTTTTCCTGAGTAAATACCGGATAAACCGTCACCGTACCATCGATTATTCCGACCTTATTTGCGCCTCCTTTTCCTGCATTAATAAACGCAGCAGCATTTGTCGCAGCTTCATTTTTTTCCGTCTCGTTTTTAAATTCTTGATACACATTTGTCTGTGTCTCCCGATCAAAATAACATACAATAATCTTATATAGCTCCAGCCCTTTATCCGGTATAACCTCCATCGTCACCTCAGGAGAATATCGATCTATATAAGTACTGTCTGCTCCGGCTGAAGTCGCCTGCCCTCCCGTAGGAGTTACCGTCGGTTCACCGCCTGTAATCACCACTTTTCCTCCGCCAACTTGGAAAAAAAGCGGAGTCGAATCCAATTTAAATCCTTTTGGCGCCTCTGCTTCTACAAAACAATAACTTCCACTCGGAAGTGTTGCTTCAAAGGAGATCTTACCATTCTCATCCGTCGTATAATAGTTTGAATCATATAAGTCCCCTTGTTCTGAATTTCCTTCTGAGTTTACATATGCCTTATATAGCTGAAATTTTGCACCCTTTACCGGTCTATCCGTATCTGCTACCGTCTTTGTAAAATCAATCTCCGTAAAAGCTGACGAAGGTCCCGGTTTTACCTTCGTATAAACATTGAGCATTTGACTAAATTTATATTTAATACTTGTACTGCTGGGAGTGATCAAATCATCCACAAAATTTTCTGCCGTTCCCCAAAATTTAAACTCGCTGTTTTCAGCTACGGCTACTCCAATTACAAGTTTCCCGCTTCTTGAAATTCCGTCAATCGGCAGTTCTGTATTCGTCAAATGATTATAATCTATTACTGCCCCTTCATTGTCCTTCTGCAACGCAATATATGTATCGTCCTTGTTTTTCGATATCTCAAACAGTTTATCTCCCCGTTTCATTTCCGGAAGCTGTATCTTCTCGCTTATTTCTATATCAGGAATATTCTCATCCGGTTTTATATAAACAAACGAAGGGAGCTTCATTTCACTCGCAACTTTAGTCAAAGTATCAAATAGCAAACGTCCTGCTGCTTCTTCAGGAATCCTTTGGATTGGATTTATAGATACATCAATACTGACATTTTTCGCCTTACTTCCAAACCAGGCTTTCCCCTCTTGAATGTCCGTTTCTCCATTTTCTGAAGCGATCGCTTTTATCCGTTCTATAGACAATGGATTCAAATCTGAAATCGCATTATTTTTTAAATCTATTGATTCTGCCTTTCTAAGCCATTCAATTCCTTCGATATTTTTGATCAATTCACTTTCCGGCTTTTGTGTATTCGACGCAACCTTTTTTTGGGTAATTTTTTTATCAGCATATTGTTCCACGCCGGGAATATCTACTAATGAATCATAGTATACCGTCGCCTTTTCTAATGTATCAAATTGTTCTGAAACAGCTATAACGTGAGTACTTGGATTGAATAGTATTTTATTCGCAGTTACTATGTAAGTTAATTTTCTCTCGTATCCGTCTGCTTCTATCGTTCCCGTAAAAGATCCCAAAACTTCTTTCACAGTTTGATCTCCTGTTCCCAGCCATCCGGCTTCAAACAAAGAATCATAAACTGCCGAGGCAAAATTACGATCTGTAAAACCAACGTCCATAATCTGCCGGATTCCCGTCTCTCTGTCTGCACTGATTGCCGTTTCTGTTCCCGCATAAACAGGCAATACAGAAAAAGTTTCCGATGATTCAACTGTATCAGTTTGTGCAGTTTGTGCAGTTTCCTCTGTTTCGTTTTCCTTATTCTGCCCTGCCTTATCTGATGTCTGATCGTCGGAAACTTCCTTCGCTGTTTTTGTATTCTTTATTGATTGTTTCGTCACTGTGGTTGTCTGTTGTTTACTTGCCTGAACATCTGTCACGCTCCCTGCCGTAAGAATAGATCCAAGCAATAAGCTGCATAATAACAGTGACACGCCCCTCTTTATTTTATTCATTCTCTACTCCTCTCCTCATCTTCTTTATTGTTCTGCTCATGGCGTCCCAACTCCTTTCTACTACACTGCTGTGAAAAGCAGAAGATATCAGTGAGAATTATTTCTGTCCACACCGCCCCTTTTTTTATTGCCCTCTATTTCGAAAATAGAGGGCAAATTAGTTTTGCCCCCTCCAAAGAGTTACTTTTCGGAATGTTTTATCGGTTAATCCGCATATAGTAACTAGGCATTACCAATATTACCACATTAAACCTATACACTTCAAGTAAAAATGTAACTATATGTTGTCAAAATATTGCCAAGATTTATGGGAAACACTTAATATATCGACACTTAAAGGAGACATCATATGAAAAACCCGAAACAAATTTTTGCTTCCACACTGAAAGATTTACGGCACAAACATCATTTTTCGCAAGAAAAACTGGTCGCACAAATGCAAATCCGAGGAAGTACTATCTCACGAGAAGGTTACAAATTTATCGAATCCTCCTCCGGCAATATCAAAGTTTTTGACTTGGTCGTCTTAAAAAACATCTACAATATTCCTTATTCTGATTTCTTTGTTGATCTAACGCCCATTTCACTCCCAAGAACTTCGATAACTATGCTGCTTAGACATCCTGTATTTACCAATAATCTTGCTCTGTTAAGAACATCTCATGGCTATACACAGCAGCAACTAACTGATACAATGAGCACGATGGGAGCGTTTATCCATCGAACCGCATACGCAAATATTGAACGGGGAAAGCGTAACCTTCGAACAACCGATCTTGTTTGCCTAAAAATGATATACGATATTCCTTACGAAATGTTTTTTGAGGGAATCGATATCCAAAAATAAATTTTTCAAAACATTTTTTATCACTTCTTCTCTCTATATTAAAAGCAGAACTGTACCCTGTTACAGTTCTGCTCATATATCGGATTGCATTCTTCTCTTATTGTTCGTTGAACGCTGTTATATTTTCCTCATTTAACGTAAAATCATAGTAATTCAGATCCAAACGTTCTGTCCAGCCAATCGTATTCCAAAAAGCATTTCCTATATCATTTTCTGTAAATGCAATCAAAGATACTTTATTAATCTGTTCTTCTTTCAGCGCTTTCATGGCAAAGACAACCATTTCTTTTCCTATTCCATGACGCCTGTATTGCTCATCCACACACACATGGTACAGGCATCCTCTTCTTCCATCATGCCCGCATAGAATACTTCCGACAATACGTCCGTCCTTTTCAGCCACAACGCTTGTTGTTGGATTTCGTTTCAAGAAACGATCTACCCCTTCCCTTGAATCATCGATGCTGCGAATGCCGAACCCTTTTATTTTTTTCCACAGAGCATACACTCCGTCATAATCTTCTATCGTCATGACTCGTATCATAATGATCTCCCTTTTTTCTGTTTGATTTTCTTCTGATCGCTTTTTTGCATACCGTAAACATACCGTTCCAAAACACATTACGGGAACATCGGCACAAGTTCCAAGCCTTCACTTTCCGGAAGTCCGAACATCAAGTTCATATTTTGCACTGCCGCTCCTTTGACAAGATTGTCGATTGCTCCCATCATAATAATTCGATTTGTCCGCGGATCGATCTTAAATCCGATATCGACATAGTTGCTTCCTTCTACCCATTTTGTCTCCGGACACACCTCTTTTTCAAGTACACGCACAAACTTTTCACTGCCGTAATATTTATCATACACAGCCTTTACTTCTTCATAGCTTACTTCTTTCGTAAGTTTTGCATACTCTGTAGCCAAGATTCCTCTGTTCATCGGAACAAGATGAGGAGTAAAATTAAGAACTACTTTTTTCCCTGATGCATATCCAAGCTGCTCTTCAATCTCCGGCGTATGTCTATGTGTCGCCACTCCGTAAGCTTTGATATTTTCGTTTACTTCGCAATAAAGATTCGGAAGTTTTGCACCTCTGCCTGCCCCTGACGTTCCTGACTTCGCATCAATGATCAAAGTGTCCATATCGATCAGTCCTTCTTTTGCCAGCGGATATGCCGTCAATATAGAACATGTCGTATAGCATCCCGGATTTGCCACGAGGCGGGCATTCTTTACGTCTTCCCGATTAACTTCACACAATCCGTATACCGCCTCCTCAATAAACTGAGGCGATTTGTGTTCCAGCTTGTACCACTCCTCATAAACTTCTGCATCTTTCAAGCGGAAATCCGCGCTCAAATCTATAATCTTCGTCTTTGACAAAATATCTTCATTTACAAGAGACGCGCATAATCCCTGCGGAGTAGCCGTAAAAATAACGTCTACCCGGGATGCCAGCTCTTCCATATTATCATCCATACAGACCGCATCTACGATCTGAAACATATTTTGATATACGTCCGCGTATTTTTTATCTATGTAGCTTCTTGAGCCATACCATTTGATTTCTGCATCTTTATGCCCAGTCAATATTCTTACAAGTTCACCGCCCGCATATCCTGTTGCGCCGATAATTCCAACTTTTATCATAATCTATCCAATCCTCTCTGCTGTTTGTTTTTCAGGTTCATATCCTGTCCGCACGGTTTCTCCATGCATTATGGTATGAATATGCACCGTTTTGCATAATAATACATCGTTTCTGCATAATATGCAAGTTTTTTTCTATTATATCACATATTCGTCTACATTTTACTCCTATTCATTTACAAAAAACACCGGAAATCAAAACGTCTCCCATAAGTAAACTTTTAAGGATCGGTTCCGTTTCCGATGTTTTTTACACTTCTTTCTATTATTTATTTCTTTTTATGATCTTTTTGTATTTTTCAACCAAGCTCCTTCATACACTCCGCTATAATCGCCGATATATTTTCTGCAAACTGTTCCAGCATTGCCGCTCCTTTTTCTGCCGTTGCAGGAATCGGATTTCCATACGTTCCCGAGACACTCAGATCCCCGATTGAGGTGTTATCCATCCCATACACAATCGGTCTGGCGGGATATTCTTCCACCGCCCGCTCCATATGAACGATCTCCGGCTTTACCGCCAGCATAAGTGATGTCTCAAATTCACATGCATGAAACATACCTCCCCATGTCGGAGTCTCCATATATTCATTATAAATTTCTTTCATTCCCGGATAAAACATCCCCAGTACTTTCACATCTGTTTCATCTTGTATTTCCCGTATCGCGTATTTCATCGTTGACCCGTTCGCCTCATGTCCATTCAAAAAAACGAGAAGTTTTACTCCATATCTTTCTACAGAGCGAACAACATCCTTCAATGTTTCCTGAAGAATATTCTGCCTGACCGCCACGGTTCCGATCCTGTCACGCCAACTCCACGAATACCCGAAATGAATACTTGGATACACAAGAGCCCCTGTTTTTTCTGCTGCCCTTTCAGCCAGTGCTTCTGCCAAATAAACATCGGTTCCAAGGGGAAGATGATATCCATGCTGTTCCGTTGATCCAATAGGAACGATTACTACCGGAAATGCATGTAACTTTTCCTGCACTTCCTGCCATGTCATATCTTTCACCTGATTACTCATATTTTTGCCGCCTCCACATACTTTCGCGCTGTTTGTCTAATTGTTTTTAGATCGGTACTCTGCGCATGTTTCGGGACAAGATTGCTTCCAGCCGCCACACCTTTATATCCTAATCTATAAAAGGTCGTCGCGTTTTCCGGCGTTACCCCGCCAACTGCAACATAGTCCATCCTTGGGAAGGGACCTTTTAATGACTTAATATAATGATTGGAAAATGCATCCGCAGGAAATAATTTCACAAGATGAATTCCACAATTTGCCGCTGCCTGAACTTCAGAGGGCGTCAACACGCCGGGAAGAACTTCTATCTTCCGTTTCAACGCATACCGGACAATCTGCTCATCAAATCCAGGAGTCAAAATATACGGCACACCCATATCTGAAAGGACATCAATCTCTTCTTTTTTTGTCACTGTCCCTGCGCCAATATAAACATCTCGACCTTTGAAATGCTTTCTGCTAGTTCTAATGCATTGCATCCCGTTTTCTCCGTCACTTAGAGAAATTTCAAACCATCGGATCCCTTCTTCCACAAGTCCTTCCATAATAGGAATAATTTCTTTTTCTGCCACCTCACGAATGATCGACACAAGTTTTGCATTTTCTAACATCATTTCACTCCCTAATAAACTGCCAGCCATCGTTTCGGATTTTCTACAAAAATTTTATTAATGACATCCTCACTTACTCCTTCATCGAGAAGTCTTGGAATGAATTTTGTTTTAATATATCGAAATCCCGGACCGCCTCCATATCCTTCCAAATAAGATGCTCTTCCCATATCACCCGAAATAAGAAGCTGATCGGTATATCCGTGGGATATCAATGACTTAATTAATGCAATTCTAACACTGTCCGGATAATATTTTACCTTTCCCGGTCCGTCAAATTGAATATAAATTCCCCGATCTGCAAGTTTCAGCAAGTAATATTCATCCGGATTCCGATCTAAATGTCCTAAAACAACGGTAGAAAAATCTACTTTTTCACGGGCAAGAATGTCTAACAGTTCCATTCCCATCGTTCCGGCTTCGGTATGCCCCCAAATTGGCGCTCCACACTTTTTCTGTGCCTGTGCCGCTGCAACTGCCGTTTTTTCTTCGAGCGGATGGATCATATTATAATATGTACCAATTTTTATGAACCCTGCTCTGATCCCGTCTCTTCCTTTTAGGATATCATCTGCAAGAATATTGGAAATCTCTTCTGTGCTTTTTTCTTCTACCCACTGCGGATAGTAAATATGTTTGTTAAATCCGGTTGTAGCAATAACATGAACGCCTGTCTCTTCAGACATTTTTTTCAAAAGAGGCAGATTACGGCCATAATCTAAAGTAGATGCCTCTACCAATGTCTGTCCGCCTACCGATTTAAACAGCTTCAATTCCTCTACGCTTCCTTCATAATCACTGACTTCCAAATCCCTGTCTTTCTGACATATTGGCGGAACTGCATACAAATGTTCATGCGGGTATGTAAATCCCATTTCATCCGCCTTAATGTCTCCGCAAACTGTTCTCGCAAATTTCATTCTCATACCGCCTTCCTTTTTCCACTTTCCTTTTAAACTCCTGCAATCATTCCTATCAAGCGCATGAATACAGCCACAAGAATTGCGTCTGTCGATGCAAACCACAGACCTTCCACTCCATATCCTGTCACATCAATTAACGGATACGCCAGCGCCACGATCAGCGTAAATAAAAATCCTAAAAGAAATGAAGCGACAACGCATCCTCTTTTGCCACCTAATTTATCGCCAAACACTCCGGCAGCTCCGCCCATGAAAAATAAGCCTATCACTCCCGGTAATACAACAACTTCCAACTGAGTCGAAATCAAAGTTGCAAGAATTCCGCCGACCATTGCACAGAGAAAACCAACTGTTGTAGCAACCGGACCACTTGCATAAAAGATCGGAACATCCAACGCAGGTCTTGCACCCGGAATGAGTTTCTCGCTGATTCCTTTAAACGCCGGAATAATCTCACCAAGAAACATTCTGACACCTTGAAGCAGTACGAGTACTCCTGCTACAAATGTCATTGCCTGAATAACTGCATACACGATCACATTTTGTCCACCGGCTAATTCTGAAACAACTTCCGTTCCAGCCATCAAAGCTGTAAAGATATAAACTACGATCATAACGATACTCATAAGAATTGACATATCTTTCAAAAAGTCAAGTTTGTTCGACACTTTTACCT
>CAJLUP010000049.1 GCA_905209865.1 uncultured Lachnospiraceae bacterium | reverse complement strand
CAATAAGAAAAGAGTTAGATTTGAAGCTGATTGTCAGACAGTCGGCGTAAACAGAAACCGGTAAAATCTAAGACCGGTTTTTAAAACAAAAAAATTGGTAACGATACCAAAAATGAAAATGCAGAAAGATTTTCAATATAAAAATAAATAAAAGTGAAAAAATATTCAAAAAACAGGAGGAAGAAAAATGGTAGTATTGGCAAGAATTGATCAACGTTTGATTCACGGACTGATTGTAAATCAGTGGGCTCCGGCGCTTCAGGTGAAAAGATTTATGGTTGTGGACGATGTGCTTTGCAGCAACGAAGAAGTGAAAGCGAGTATGCGTATGGCAAAACCGGCAGGTACGGGGGTGTCGGTCATTTCGACAGAGACAGCGATCACGAATTTTAAAGCCGGAAAATATGATGGTCAAAGAGTGTTTGTCCTTGTAAAAGAACCGGAGACATTGATTCGTCTGATTGAAGGTGGAGTTGAAATACCGAAAGTTGATCTCGGAATTATTTTTAATGAAGATGGAAGAACTCCGGTTTCTAAATTTATTGCATTAAATGAAAAAGAAAAAGAAGATCTTGAAATAATTAAGGCAAAGGGAATTCCGGTTGTGATCCAGTACGTTCCGACAGATGCAGAAGAGGCGTATTAAGTGAGATGATTTTCGAAGAGAGATTGAGGTGAAAGGATATGGAAGTAATACAGAATATTTTGATCGTAGTTTTGGCAGGGTATATGACGGTCGATCAGAACGGACCGGTCGTTATGTCATGGTTTTCAGTAATTGTAGGAATGATTTCAGGTCTGATTATGGGAGATATGAACACCGGTCTTATGATCGGAGGAACTTTCCAGTTGATGTCTCTTGGAGTTGCAGCTTTGGGAGGAGCCTCTGCTCCGAACTACGGACTGGCGACGATCATTGGAACATTTATCGCAGTGCGGACAGGAACAGGAATTGATGCGGCGGTTGCAGTCGGACTTCCGGTTGGACTTTTGGCAATCCAGTTGGAAGTTGTCGTAAGAATTATTTTGAACTTTGTTGCTCATAAAATGCAGACAGATAATAATGCAGGAAAATGGAAAGCGATGAATAGGGAAGCTTGGCTTGGACCGATCCTTTGTTCTTTGCAGACTGTGATCCCTACGGTGATTGTAGTATGTTTCGGCGCAAGCGTTGTGGAATTGATCCTGAAAGTAATTCCGGAATGGGTGACAAATGGTCTTTCTATCGCGGCAGGAATGCTTCCTGTAGTCGGTATCGGAATGCTGATGAGATATATGCCGGTTAAAAAATTCCTTCCGTTTATCTTAGTTGGATTTGTATTGTCTGCATATTTGGGAGTTCCGGTACTTGGAATTGCAATCGTAGGATTTGCGGCGGCATTTTGGTATTTTACAACAGAAATGAATAAAGCAGATACAGCAGCGGCGGCAGTCGGACAGGCTGATGAGATGGGAGATGATTTTGATGAATAATGAGGTACAAAAAGAAATAAATCAGGGAATCGATGTACAGACGGAAGAACGTTATAAAGTGACGAAGCGTGATCTGAGAAAAACAGCCGCCAGATACAACTTTATGGCATGCAACATTTTTAATTACGAATCGCAAATGGGTCCGGCAATCGCGTGGGCAATGGCGCCGGTACTGAGAAAGATTTATAAAAAAGACGATGAGTATAAGATGGCATTAAATAATCACTTTAATTACTTTAATTCTACCACTGTTATGTCCAGTATGATCCTTGGGGCAACGCTTGCAGTGGAGGAAAAAGACGGTATAGCGGCAAAAGACACAGTTCAATCTTTGAAGACAAGTTTGATGGGACCATTCGCAGGAGTTGGCGATACTCTCGTGTGGGTACTGTGGCCGACAATCATCGGATCTATATCCGGTTATATGGCACAGCAGGGAAATCCTCTCGGCGCGATTATTTGGCTTTTGTGCAATATTGCATTTTGGTTTGTGAAATCGAAGATGTTTCAGATCGGATATACTTCGGGAACAAAATTGATCACTAATTTAGGAAAACGTCTGACTGCATTTACAGAGGCGGCATCCATTATGGGATTAAGCGTAGTAGGTGCGTTGATCGCTACGTCTGTAAAAGTAACGACGGCATTGAATTTTAAAGTCGGCGAAGTGGCGCTGAATTTGCAGACGGATATTTTGGATAAGATCATGCCGTCGCTTCTTCCGGTTCTTTTGACTCTTCTCGTTTACAAGCTGCTGGGGAATAAGAAATGGACGGCTACAAAACTGATCCTTCTTATTATTGTGATCTCGCTGGTATGTGCATTTTTCGGAATTCTTACTGTATAGGAAACAGACAGGAAAGGGGAACAGGTAATATGAGTATGAAACGAATTTTAGTAATTGCGTCTCATGAGAAGATGGCGGACGGTATGAAAGATACGCTGAATTTTATTTCGGGAGGAATACAGGAGACGATCGCATTGTCAGCATATGTAGACAAT
The DNA here is from genome assembly GCA_905209865.1 of uncultured Lachnospiraceae bacterium. Lineage (GTDB taxonomy): Bacteria > Bacillota > Clostridia > Lachnospirales > Lachnospiraceae > Mediterraneibacter. Next base: position 9,711 of record CAJLUP010000049.1, on the reverse strand, counting down.
CGTTCCGCAGAGGAGACGATTGAAGAAGTGATGGATGGATTCGAGGAGGAAGATGAAGTTGTTGTACTGACAGATCTGATGGCAGGAAGTGTGAATCAAAAGTTTTTTAAATACCGTACAAGACCGCATACACATATTGTAAGCGGTATGAATCTTCCTCTTGCATTTCAGATTGCGATGGAACCGCAGGGAGAATATATTACAGAAGAACGTATGAAAGAAATGATCGAAGCGGCAAGAGAAGAAATGAAGTATATCAATGAGATTGCAGATGATGAGGACGAGGAAGATGAGTAAGAAGACGGCATGGTGGAAAAACAGTGTAGTATATCAAATTTATCCGAAAAGTTTCTACGATTCAGATGGAGACGGTTTTGGAGATCTGAACGGAATCAGGGCGAAACTGTCTTATCTTAAAAAGCTGGGGATCGATGTGATCTGGCTGAATCCGATCTATGAATCACCGCAGGTCGATAATGGGTATGATATTTCGAATTACAGAAAGATCGAGCCGGAGCTTGGAACAATGGAAGAGTTTGAGCTGCTGTTAAAAGAAGCGCATGAAAAAGGTATGAGGATTATTTTGGACCTTGTTGTTAATCATACGTCAGACAAACATCCGTGGTTTGAAGAAGCAAAGAAAGGGAAAGAAAACCCATATCATGATTATTACATATGGAAAGATACGATCCCGAATAACTGGGGATCAAGCTTTGGCGGATCTACATGGGAGTATGTGGATGAGACAGCGCAGTATTATCTTCATCTGTTTGCAAAAGAACAGCCAGATCTGAACTGGGAAAACCCGAAAGTAAGAGCAGAGGTATATGAGATTCTTCGATTTTGGCTGGAAAAAGGGATCGATGGATTTCGGATGGATGTGATCACTTTGATTTCGAAAGACCCGGCTTATCCTGATGGTCCGGTAATCCAAAACAAAGAATATGGAAGTTATTATGCAGGTTGTGCAAGCGGTCCGCGTGTCCATGAATATTTGCAGGAAATGAATCGGGAAGTGCTGAGCAAATATGACATCATGACTGTAGGAGAAGCGCCCCATACAAGTGCAGACGAGGCAGTTCCGTATACGGCGGCAGACCGTCATGAACTGAATATGGTTTTTCATTTTGATCATATGCATCTTGATTATGATGAAAACGGAAAGTATGCGAAAAACCGTGTGAAATTGACGGACCTAAAAAAAGTGATGACGAGATGGCAGGATGCGATGCGTGAATGTAACGGATGGAACAGTCTTTACTGGAGCAATCATGATCAGGCAAGGGCGGTGTCCCGTTTTGGAAATGAATCGACGCCGTATCGCGTCAAGTCTGCAAAAATGCTTGGAACGATCCTCCATATGATGCAGGGAACTCCGTATATTTATGAGGGGGAAGAGCTGGGGATGACAAATGCTCATTTCGAGTCTATAGAAGAATATAAAGATGTGGAGGCGCTTGACATTTTCCGGGATTTCACGGAACGGAAAGGTTTTTCCGAAAAGGATACGCTGGAGCTTCTTAGCCTGAAATCACGGGATAACGCGAGAACTCCTATGCAGTGGGATGATACAGCAAATGCCGGATTCACAGAGGGAACTCCGTGGATCGGAGTGAATAAAAACTATAAAGAGATCAATGCAGAACAATGTCTTGCAGATCCGGATTCAATCTTTTACTATTATCAAGAACTGATCCGGCTTCGTCATGAGATGCCGATCATCACAGACGGGGTATATGAGCTTTTGGATCAGGAAAATGAAAGCGTATATGCGTATCTTAGAAAAGGAGAGAAGGAGACGCTTCTTGTAGTCGGTAACTTTACGGATGAGCCGATCAATTATCATGTAGACGAAAATGTGCAGGCGGCAAAGAGCAGACTTCTGATTTCGAACTATAACGCGGCGGAAACACTTGAAAGAGATTTTGCATTAGAGCCGTATGGAGCGTGTGTATATTTACTGGAAACAGAGATTGAATAAGGAAATTCTCGGAAAAATAAAAAAAATTAAAAAACCTATTGACGCGGTTGGTATTAAGTGCTATCTTAATACCAACCTTTTTAGTAGGTAAAGAAAAACAGGGAGGAGAATATTTTATGGCAGATTATAAATTCGATACACTTCAGTTACATGTAGGGCAGGAGCAGCCGGATCCGGCGACAGATGCAAGGGCAGTTCCGATCTATGCGACAACTTCATATGTTTTTCATGATTGTGCCGACGCGGCAGCGAGATTTGGTCTTCAGGCGGCAGGTAATATTTACGGAAGGCTGACGAATTCGACGCAGGATGTGTTTGAAAAAAGGATTGCAGCTTTGGAAGGCGGCACAGCGGCGCTGGCGGTTGCGTCCGGAGCTGCGGCGATTACATATACTCTTCAGGCGTTGGCGCAGAACGGCGGTCACATTGTTTCACAGAAAACGATTTACGGAGGAAGTTATAATTTGCTGGCGCACACGTTTCCGGGTCTGGGAATTACGGCAAGTTTCGTGAACATCCATGATTTGGCGGAAGTAGAAGATGCGATTACAGAACAGACAAAAGCAATCTATATAGAGACGCTTGGTAATCCGAACAGCGATATACCGGATATCGATGCGCTGGCTGAACTGGCGCACAAACATCAGATCCCGCTTGTTGTAGATAATACGTTTGGAACTCCATACTGGATCCGTCCGATTGAACATGGCGCAGATATTGTTGTACATTCTGCCACAAAGTTTATCGGAGGGCACGGAACAACACTTGGAGGAGTTATTGTTGATTCCGGTAAGTTTGACTGGGAAGCATCAGGAAAATATCCGGCTTTTGCAGAACCGAATGCCAGTTATCATGGAGTTGTATTTTCACAGGCGGCCCCGAATGCGGCGTTTGTGACATATATCCGGGCGGTGATCCTGCGCGATATGGGGGCGACGATCTCTCCTTTTGCGGCATTTCTTTTGCTGCAGGGAACAGAAACACTTTCTCTTCGGCTGGAACGTCATGCAGAGAATACGAAGAAAGTAGTCGAATATTTAAATGGGCATCCGCTTGTTGAAAAAGTAAATCATCCTCTTCTTGAAGATCATCCTGATCACGAGCTGTATAAGCAATATTTTCAGAATGGAGGAGCATCTATCTTTACGTTTGAAATTAAGGGCGGAGAAAAAGAAGCGCATACGTTTATCGATCATTTAGATATTTTTTCTCTTCTGGCAAATGTTGCAGATGTAAAAAGTCTTGTGATCCATCCGGCGACAACAACGCATTCTCAGCTTAATGCGCAGGAACTGCAGGAGCAGGGAATCCGTCAGAACACGATTCGTCTTTCGATCGGAACAGAGCATATTGATGATCTGATAGCTGATTTGGAAAAGGGGTTTGCATCTGTTCAAGAACTGTGAGAGAATAAAAAATAAGAAAAAAGCAATAACAGAGTGAATAGAACAAAATTAAAAAATAAAGGAGAACAGAATATGTCTAAAATTTATACATCTGCCGATCAGTTGATCGGGAAAACACCTCTTATGGAGTTGACCCATATAGAGGAACAATATGGATTAAAAGCGAAGGTTTTAGCAAAACTGGAATATTTTAATCCGGCGGGGTCAGTAAAGGACAGAGTGGCGAAAGCAATGATCGATGAAGCGCAAAAGAGCGGAAAGTTGACGAAGGATTCTGTCATTATCGAACCGACAAGCGGAAATACCGGAATCGGGCTGGCGGCTGTTGCCGCGGCGAGAGGCTATCGCATTATTATCGTAATGCCGGAAACGATGTCCATCGAACGCCGGCAGATTATGAAAGCATACGGGGCAGAACTCGTGTTAAGCGACGGAACGAAAGGAATGAAAGGCGCGATTGAGAAAGCGGAAGAACTGGCGAGAGAGATTCCGGGAAGTTTTATTCCGGGGCAGTTTGTAAATCCGGCGAATCCACAGGCACATCTGAATACGACAGGACCGGAGATCTATGAAGATACAGATGGAGATGTGGACATCTTTGTGGCCGGAGTAGGGACAGGCGGTACATTGACAGGAGTAGGAGAATATCTGAAATCGAAAAAAGAAGATGTGCAGATCGTAGCCGTTGAGCCGAGATCATCGGCAGTTCTTTCAGAGGGAACGCCCGGACCGCATAAAATTCAAGGAATCGGGGCAGGATTTGTTCCTGAAATTTTGAATAGAGAAATATACGATGAAATTATCACTGTAGCTGATGAGGATGCGTTTGCCACAGGGAAAATGATCGGACAGAAAGAAGGCGTCCTTGTCGGGATTTCTTCAGGTGCGGCAGTGTGGGCTGCGGTAGAACTTGCGAAGCGCAGTGAGAATGAAGGGAAAACAATCGTAGTCCTTCTTCCGGACACAGGAGACCGATATTTGTCTACCCCGTTGTTTGCCGATTGATTTGAAAAATCGGAAGAAGGCAGGAGAAGAGCAGAAAGGAGAAGGATCGAATGTTGATCTCAACAAAGGGAAGGTACGCCCTGAGAGTGATGATCGATCTTGCAGAGAGCAGAGAAGGCGGGCATGTCGCGATGAAGACCGTGGCAGCCCGTCAAGGCATTTCTCTGAAGTATTTGGAGCGAATATTACCGGTGCTTACAAAAAACGGACTGATAGAAGGGATTCACGGAAAAGGGGGCGGATATCGTCTCTGCCGCGAACCGAAGGAATATAAAGTTGGGGAGATCCTTCGTCTTACAGAAGGAAATCTTGCTCCGGTATCATGTTTGGAATGTCATGCGGCTGTCTGTGAGAGAAGGCAGGAGTGTCGTACGATCGGAATGTGGACAGAATTTCATAAGATGATCAACGATTATTTTGACGGCATCACATTGGAAGATTTAATGAAGAAGGAAAGAAGAGAGGAAGAGGATTAGGAATCATGAAACGGGAGATCGATTTGAAGGAAATATCAGACGGGCGTCTTTACTCATCGGGAGATATGGTGAAAGCAGACTGCCATGATTGTCAGGGCTGCTCTGCCTGCTGCCGTAACATGGGAGATACCGTAAAGTTAGATCCTATGGATCTGTGGCGTCTTAAGAAAGGCACGGGAAAAGGATTTGCTGAACTGATGGAACGGGAGATTGAGTTAGGGATTGCGGATGGGATGATCCTGCCGAATCTGCGGATGACATCAGAAGGAGACGCCTGTCCGTTTTTGAATATGCAGGGACGATGCAGTATCCATGAATACAGACCGGGACTTTGCCGCTTATTTCCCCTTGGCAGATATTATGAGGAAAAGGGATTTAAGTATTTTCTTCAAATCCATGAATGTGCGAAGAAGGAACGAGGCAAAGTGAAGATTAAAAAATGGCTCGGTATTCCTGATTTAAAATCATATGAAGACTATATATGGAACTGGCATGGCTTTCTGAATGACTGTGAACGTGTCATTGATCATTTAGATGATAAAAACAGAAATATTTTAACATTGTATGTACTTCGATGTTTCTTTGAATCGCCTTATTTGGCAGAAGAGGAAAAAGAATTTTATAATGAATTTTCTGAGAGACTGAAAGAAGTGTACGAAAAGCTGGAAGGTCTAAAAGAAATTTCTTAAACAATGAAAAAAATATTGAAAATAATTCTCACTTGTGTTATTATCTGCAATGGTTAGTTGCGACTTACAAAAATAAGTTTAGACTAATACATTACAGTTGACATAGAAGGAGAGAAAATTTATGAAAACAAATCTGTTAAAATCGCTTTGGCTTATTTTGGCGTTTGTCTGTTTCGGATTTGGCGCGGCCGGAGTAATTCTTCCGGTGCTTCCGACAACTCCGTTTCTTTTACTTGCTTCCTTTTGTTTTGCAAAAGGGTCGAAGAAATTTCATCTGTGGTTTCAATCTACAAAGTTATATCAAAAACATTTGGACGGGTTCGTGAAAGAACGCACGATGCTTTTAAAGACGAAGGTATGTATTTTGCTCCCTGTGTCGGTGATGCTTATCTGTGCCATGGTTCTGATGGAAAATGTCTTTGGACGAATGTTTCTTATTTTTTTGATTCTGTTTAAATATACTTATTTTTTCACGAGGATAAAGACAGTTCGATAAAGGGAAAATAAAATGTTTCAGAGAATTTTCAGGAAACACGAAAAAGAAAAGGAAAGAATTTATGATTAAAACAAGGTTAGTGGGAATGTTATCCCATGCAAAAAAATATATTGTCTTTACGGTTCTGTGGCAATGGGCAGCGCTTCTGTCACAGATAGCGGCGGTGTTTTCAATCGCAGATCTGCTTGAGAGGGTAGTATACCATACGGTAACAGAGCAGGCGATTGTACGCGTAGTAACAGTTTTGGTGTTGACTGTATTTATCCGCTTTCTTTGCGAGAAGATGGGAGCGCGGTCTTCCTATTTGGCATGTGTGGATGTGAAACGGGTCTTAAGAGAAAAGATTTATGAGAAAATGTTGAAATTAGGCGCGTCCTATAGTGACAGCGTGTCTTCTTCTGAAGTTGTGCAGGTTTCTACGGAAGGCGTGGAGCAATTAGAGACTTATTTCGGAAAATATCTTCCTCAGTTATTTTACAGTTTGCTTGCACCGCTGACGTTGTTTGCAGTTCTTTCGGCAGTGAGTTTGAAAGCAAGCATGATTCTTCTGATCTGTGTGCCGCTGATCCCGGTTTCTATCGTGGCAGTACAAAAAATTGCGAAAAAATTGCTGAATAAATATTGGAGTATTTACACCGGATTAGGAGATTCTTTTTTGGAAAATCTGCAAGGGCTGACAACACTGAAAATTTATCAGGCAGATGGACTGAAAGCGGAAGAGATGGATGTGGAATCACAGAATTTCCGTAAGATTACAATGAAGGTGCTGACTATGCAGCTGAATTCCACGAGTGTGATGGATATTGTAGCTTACGGCGGTGCGGCGCTTGGTATGGCTGCTGCTGTATCTGAGTTTTTAAAAGGAAATATCAGTGTGGCGGGAGCATTGTGCGTGATTCTGCTTGCAAGTGAGTTTTTCTTGCCGCTTCGTCTTCTCGGCTCCTTTTTTCATATTGCAATGAACGGGATGGCGGCAAGCGATAAGATTTTTAAGATTTTAGATTTACCGGAACCACAAGTCCAACAGAAAACTTTGCCGGACGGTGGGATGGACGTTTCTTTTCGGGAAGTCCATTTCTCATATGAGGAAGACCGGGAAATATTAAAAGGGATCAGTTTGGATTTGCCGTCAGGAAGTTTTGTATCACTGGTAGGAGAATCCGGGTGCGGGAAGAGTACGATTGCCGGAATTTTATGTGCAAAAAACAGAGGATTTGCAGGGGAGATCATGATGGGAGGAGTTTCTCTTTCAGAAGTAAATGAATCTGATCTGAAGAAACATATCGTATTAGTCCGTCATAACAGTTACTTGTTTAAAGGAACGGTAGAAGAAAATCTTAAGATGGCGAAGCCGGATGCAACAAGGGAAGAGATGGAAGCAGTTCTTAAGAAAGTAAATCTGTTTGGATTTCTGCAGGCACAGGAAGGATTACAGACAAAATTAATGGAAAAGGCGAGTAATCTGTCCGGCGGACAGTGCCAGCGGCTGGCAATCGCAAGAGCGCTGCTTCGAACAGAGAGCGCCATCTATATTTTTGACGAGGCGGCGTCCAATATAGATATGGAAAGTGAAGCGCTGATTATGGAAGTGATTCATGAACTGGCAAAGACGAAGACGGTGCTTTTGATTTCTCATCGCCTGGCAAATGTTGTAAATTCTGATCAGATTTATTTTATGAAAGACGGGAAGATTACAGAAAAAGGGAAACATGAAGAATTGATGCAGAAAAAAGGCGCGTACAGACAGCTGTATGACAGTCAGATGGCATTGGAAAATTATGGGAAGGAGAGCGCGTGAAATGAGTGCAGAAAAAAAGAAGATACAGATTACCGGGCCGACTGAGGTGAAGAAGCGAAGAAGCGCTCTTCGGATCATGGGAAATCTGATCGGTTTGGTGAAACCGTTGCTTCATGTTATGCTTGCGGCAATCATTCTTGGGACAATCGGATATTTATGTGCTGTTTTTCTGACGATTCTAGCCGGGCAGGCTGTCATACACGGACTTTTGAACGGAAAAGCGGGGATGGCTGTTTTGATAGAGCAGCAGTGGCTTGCAGCGGTTTCAGTGAAGACGATTCTTACGGTTATGGTCATAATTGCAGTGCTTCGAGGACTTCTTCATTATGCGGAACAGTATTGTAATCATTTTATTGCTTTTAAACTATTGGCGATCATCCGACAGAAAGTATTTGCCGCTTTGAGAAAACTTTGTCCGGCAAAACTGGAAGGCAGGGATAAAGGAAACCTGATTTCTATCATTACGACAGATATCGAGCTTTTAGAAGTTTTTTATGCACATACGATTTCTCCGATTGCCATTGCGGCGCTGACTTCCCTGATTTTGGTTATCTTTATCGGAAGATATCACTGGCAGGCTGGGATACTTGCTTTGGCGGCATATTTGATTGTAGGAGTGGCTATTCCGATGTGGAACGGAAAACGCGGCAGTCAAAAGGGAATGGAATTTCGAACTCAGTTTGGTGAATTAAACAGTTTTGTATTAGATTCTCTTCGCGGACTGGACGAGACGATTCAGTATGGACAGGGAGAAAAAAGGAAAAAACAGATGTCCGCACGTTCTGAAAATCTTGCGGAAATGCAGAAATCTTTAAGCAGATTGGAAGGAAGTCAGCGTTCTTTTACAAATGCGGTCATTTTGCTTGCTTCCTTTGGTATGTTAGCTTTGACTACAGGACTGTATGCGAAAGGAGAGATCGGATTCGAAGGGATTCTGACATGTACGATCGCGATGATGGGATCTTTCGGTCCGACTGTTGCACTATCAGGTCTGTCTAATAACTTAAATCAGACGCTGGCAAGTGGAGAGAGGGTGCTCTCTTTGCTGGAAGAGACACCGCTTGTGGAAGAGATCATGCCGGATGGACAAAAATCAGACGAAAGAGACGGAATCCGTGATTTTGCAGGAGCGGAAGCTGACAATGTGACATTTGCATATGAGGAAGAACAGATTTTGGATCAATATTCTCTGAAACCTGAAGCAGGTAAGATTACGGGGATTCACGGGGCAAGTGGTTCAGGAAAGTCTACGCTTCTTAAGTTGTTTATGCGATTTTGGGATGTGCAGGAGGGAAGGGTATGCGTAGATGGAGAGGATGTAAGAACGATTCCGACAAAACATCTTCGGGATATGGAAAGCTATGTGACACAGGAGACACACCTTTTCCATGATTCTATTGCAAATAATATCGGAGTCGCAAAGCCCGGCGCTTCCAAAGCAGAAATTATGGAAGCGGCAAAGAAAGCTTCGATCCATGAGTTTATCATGACTCTGCCAAAAGGATACGATACGCTGGTCGGAGAACTTGGAGATACATTATCTGGCGGGGAGAAGCAAAGAATCGGGATTGCAAGAGCGTTTTTACATGATGCACCGCTTCTGCTTCTTGATGAACCGACAAGTAATCTTGATTCTTTGAATGAAGGGATCATCTTGAAATCATTGCGCGAGAACAGTAAAAATAAAACGGTTATCCTCGTTTCTCACAGAGAATCAACGATGGCTGCGGCAGAAAAAATCTATCATATGAAAAAGGGAAGACAGTCTTAAAAGTTTGGAAAATCTGGTCTGAAAAATCCCGAAAGCTAGCGTAAAATTTTTGTAGGACACATAGAAAAGAGAACACCAGTTTTGTGTTA
>CAJLUP010000048.1 GCA_905209865.1 uncultured Lachnospiraceae bacterium | reverse complement strand
TTATGCAGCTTCTCGAAAAAATGACGATCAATCCAGCCAGACTGTATCATTTAGACGGCGGAAGAATCGAAGAAGGCGCTCCCGCAGACCTGGTGGTCTTCGATCCTGAAACAAAATGGATACCGGAATCCTTCGCTTCCATGTCGTCAAATTCACCGTTTATCGGTTGGGAATTGTACGGAAAAGTAAAGATGACTGTATGCAGAGGAGAAATTGTATACAACGCCATTTAATTACTTTTAATAAATATGAGGCTGTCGGGAAACAGAGCATTCCAGTCATGCCCCCCACTTCATAATGAGATCAAGAAATTTGAGGGAAAATACAAATTTCCCACAGAAGTTCAAGGATCAAATACTTGCCCTCTGTTCACTTACATTTATTACAATTTTTATTTTAAACTGACTAGATATATTATCCGCCGGAATCGCTGTTTTTGCGAATGCATTAATTATGCGTACTATATTTATGCTGCAAAAATCATAAAAAAGAGAAACGTAAAGATAAAAAGAATGAGCTTAAAATATCGCATCTTAAACTTGGCATTTAAGGTGCGATATTTTTATGAACAATCCCCTACCCATTCAAATGAACCGTTCCGATATAACTTTTCTCGAATTTCCATCCGCTCTTCAAATCTGTACTTGTAAAATCAGCTTTTTTATTTCCATATTCGCCCTGACCGAGGGTTAAGTAATAAACTCCATTCTCATATTTCAAACTGTCCACTTTATTCAAGAACATCACTTCTTCCGAAACAGTGTCCCACGGAAGCTCTATTTCCGTAAATGACGCCCCTCCGTTTTCTGTCACAAGTACATGCGGCCACGAATTTTCTCCAAATTGTTCATCCATCGTAAGCATCCCTGATGACAGATCGGCAAATGCAAGTCCTGATAAAATCCATCCGCTTTCCACATCCACAGATATTGTCTCCCAAGTGATACCGCCGTCATGCGTCCAACCAACGTAAGTGCCTCCTCCGGTTCCCATTGACCAGTCTGTTCCAAGACCTGCATACCCGTTTTCAGGATCAAGAAAACGAACTACTCTCGAAGTGCACAGTCTCGGATAATCTTCCTGAAATACAAAATCTGTCCAAGTCTCACCATCATCTTTTGAAATATGAAGCGTCGGGATCTCTCCCCAAAATACGGCAAACATTCCGTTTCCATCTGCGTAAATGCTGTTTTCCGGGATCATATCACCTTTCCCATATACTGCTTTCGTTTCTTCCAACTGCTTTGGCGTCAGACCACTTGAAATCCATGTTTCCCCGCTGTCATCTGTCAGCACAAGTTCCTCTCCTCTGAAATAATAATCATTCTGCATCACGGTCTCTGTCTGACCAATGAGCGCATTTTCATCTGCCGGCGGACAGACGTATTCGATCCGCTCTCCCATCGCTCCGCTGCCGTCAGTCAGAGCAATGACAACCTGCGAACTTCCGTCGCTTGCACCTCCTGCTCCCTGCCGATATTCTTTCTCAGTCAATACCGGAAATCCGGTTCCGTCTCTTCCATCTATCACCACATCTGCATCTTGAAGACGTCTGTCCTTACTGTACTCCACAACATATCTATCGAAATCCAGTTTCTTCATCTGAGCCATAAGCGGGAGCATTTTTATCTGACTGTCCAAGTAATCCATTTCTGCATTTGGATCATACTCCGTCGGAAACGCCTCATTTACATCCTCTGTTCTGCTCAGTTTTCCTTCTGCACTGTCATATCTGTAATAAATATCTTTCACATATTCATCTGATCCGTTAAATTCTTCAATAGAAAACGAAAAGTCATACACCTCTCCGTTTTTCCACAGTTCCGCCTCTATACCGGAAACGAGGAAATGCTTCGGAAGTGTCTCTTTTTCTTTTTCTGACATCCATTCAATAACTCCTTTCAGTCCGTCCTTTTCCAAGACAACTTCCGTACTTTGTTTCGATGCATACTCTATGTATTCTCTTAACAAATGATAAGCATACTTTCCAGCAAAAAATACGACTGCTGCCATCACGATCACGACAATACCGAGCACAACAAGAAATCCTGCTCCGCTTTTTCGCCCCGTCTGACTGCTTCTTTCTTTTTCATCGCATTTTTCTTTTCGTTCTACAACTCGTCCTTTCTTTTTATTGATACCCATTTTTCTTCTCTCCTTCTCGATTCTTTTGATCCTTTTAATCCAAGTCCATTCTTCCTGCTTTTCATCCTTTTAATTCGAATTTATCCTTCTCGTTCCGAATCCTTTTGAGATAAGTTTTATTCTCCTCTATTGAAATTTTTAATCTTTTCATTGTTTGACCGGTTTCCTAATGCATAATGATCGGAGCTGTTTTCTCCATCGACACTTTGCACAAAGTAACCGTTCCGCCTTCTTCTACCCGGCTTCCGCCTTCTTCCAATACGCAGTCCTGATTTAATACAAGCGTCCATTTTGGATTATCGCTCGGAAATACAACTGCAAGCGTTCCATACTGAAGGCACTCTTCCAATTCATAATGTTCTTTTCCTTCCGGCGTTTCAATGTCAATTCCACCGTTTTCTCCCGTCCCCACTTCCAGCTTATAATTTTCTCCCTGATCTTCCGCGCTCCACGAACCGTAAGCCGCATTTCCTACGTAATAATAGGATACCGCTCCGTTCCTGTCTCCGTAAGTCGCCACAAACTGATGCACCGAACGATCTTCCGTCGATTCATATGTAAGCGCGCACACATCATTTTCAAGCCACTGCACTTTCACATCGTCTTTCACCGTAAACGGAAACACATCAACCTGAACACCAAATAACAATCCTCTTTGGCGGTAAAAGACCGCTCTCCCGTTTTCGTCGATTTTCAGGCGCATTATATTTGAAAAGTCAGGCGCAAGATCAACAATTTCCCGCTGTGACGGAAATAAAAACGGACAGACTGCAATCCCTCCTGCAAATAAAATCACCGCGGCAGCAACACTCGATTTTCTTTTCCAGATCGGATGAAGTTTTCCGATACACATGCCGCCTGCCCATAAAAAGAACACTGCCGCTGCGTTTATTACATACGGAATTCCTTTCATTATATATTCTAATCCAAGTTCTCTTCCTCGCACCAAAACCCAAACCTGTACCAAAATCAAACCTACTGCAAACAAAAACAGAAGGCAGCCTAAAACGTCCTTCCATGTAATCCGAATCGTTTCCGCCCTTTTCTCAGCTCGCTCCAACACAATATCTAAAAGCTTCCTGTCATCATCCGGTACGCCATATACTAACCGCTGACTCTGTTCAATCTGCTCCCCTGTTAAGATTTCATCCACCGTTGCACCAAGCACTTTTCCAAGCTCAGAAAGAATTCCGACATCCGGCATTCCCTGTCCCGTTTCCCATTTTGACACCGCTTTATTCGTTACACCAAGCCGATCCGCCATTTCTCTCTGAGTCATTCCGCGTTCCTTTCTCCTCCGCGCAATAAATTCTCCTGTCCTGTTTTCTCCTTTATTTTTCATTTTATCTTCTGATCCGTTTTCTGTTTTATTTTCTGTTTTATTTTTCGGTTTGCTTTTTCTTTCATATTCTGCTTCTTTTTCTTTTTCTGTTTCGCTTTCTATTCTGTCTGCCATTTTAGCTCCTCCTTCCACACTGTCTCGCAGAAAGTAAAATATTTTACTGACCTAATCATACCAAACTATGAAATTTTTACAATACACGTTCATTTTCCATCGGTCTACGCTGCGTAGACTCCCCTGATTCACCATAAAACACAATAAAAACCTATTTAATGCTTTACAAACGCCATTAATTATGATAAAATATCATTTGTCGAGCGGAAGTGGCGGAATGGCAGACGCGCTAGATTCAGGTTCTAGTGGGAGTTTATCCTGTGAGAGTTCAAGTCTCTTCTTCCGCATTGCAGACATAAGCGAGAAACCTTAGCAAATCTAAGGTTTCTTATTTTTTTATTTCCTTATAAAGCATTTCTATAAATAAGCAATTTATCCAAAGTTGATATACATACAGTTCCGCAACGAATTCGAGAGAGTATTTTGATTACTTTTTGATTACCTGCTTTTTATCTTCCCCTGATTTCTAAAAAAACAGCAGCTCTACAATAACAGTAAAGCCGCTGCATTTTCTTATTCTGATTTGTATTTCCACAATTTCGTATTTTAGCAAAACCGTATCTGATCTATTCTGTCAAAATCCCAGATCTCAAGACGTCTTCCAGCAGAACCCGTGTTTCTCTTTTTGTCTCTTCAAGAGATTCATTGCTCTTCTGACACTCATTTACGAAGCCAAGCATGCCAAAACAAACGAAGCCTGCTATTTTTTTCGCAGAATATTTTAATTTCTGATTCACATGAATCGTATGCATCTCGACCGTTTCCAAGATAATCCCATAGAGTCGGGATGCCAAATACGGATTAACCTCGGGATTAGTATATTGAAAAAAATCAAACCGATCATAGTAAAGATCCAAGATCGCACTAAGCATATTCACATACCCGCGAACCAATCCTCGCTCCGGATTATTCTCTTCCTGACGCCGATAGTAATCCTCTGTGCCAATACAAAGCATATCATTGAAAATGTCTTCTAAAAGCGCATATTTATCGCTGTAATGTGAATAAAACGTAATCCTGCTGACTTTCGCTTCTTTACAGAGCTCTGTAACGGAAATGCGTTCAAAATCCTCTGTTGAAAGCATTCTGATCATTGCATCTTTCAGATTTCGTTTTGTCTTTACGATCCGTTTATCTTCCATGTTCGGCAAATTTCCTTCCTCTAATCCACTCCTTTTTCACCGATAATCATACCGAAACTTCTATTGATAGTCAATAACATCGATCCATTTCATCAAGAAATCTTTTTCTAACTCATTATCTTTTGTAAGCTGTGCTGCTGCCACGATCGGAAGCCACTGCTGTACATATTGTCTTGCTGTATCGCTCTTCTTGCAGAATAATTTCAAATACAGATCAGCTGTTTCCTGATCTTTCAATGCAAAGAGGAGATATGTCATAGCTGCATCTGCACTTGCATTACCTTGGGTTGCATGTGCCCAGTCTACAACTGTCATCTTACCGTTTTTCCCTACGATTACATTACTCGGATTAAAATCGCCATGGCATACTTTATTATGTTTCGGCATACTTTCCAATCTTGTAAGAAGTTCGTATCTTGTTGTTGCGTCCACTTCTTTCAGGCTGTTAATCTGACGCGCAAGTTTGTCTTTCATGCCTTTCAGAAGAGGTGATGTCTCATTGTGAATCTGAAGCTGAAGATCTACGAAATCTTCCATATATTTCTCGATATTCTTTTTATCGGAATTCATCATATCTTCCATCGTCTTGCCATCTTTATACTCGATCTCGATCGCCCATTTGCCTTCTACCTGAGTAACCCCTTTCACTTTCGGGATCTCAAGTCCGGTCTCTTCAATTCTTGCTGTAATCAGCGCTTCGTTAAATATGTCTGACTTCGGATGCTCTTCATTAAATACTTTTACGATACTGTCGTCGCATTTGTAAACTGTTTTATATGGACGTTTTACGATAATATTTTTTTCTTCAAGTTTCATAATAGTGGCCTCCTTAATGGGTTTTTGTTTTTGATGAGCTCATTATACACCCTGATTTTCAGAAAAGAAACCCCTCTAAGCAAAGTTTGTGCAATTTTTAACTATATTTTTACAAATTATCTAATTGTTAAATTTTTATCACTCTGTCGGTTTTTTTATACTTTTTTAAGATTATAATACTGTTTTTTCCAAAATACATTTCACTGAAAATTACCATACAATCACCGGAGATGCCAAAATGCACATTCCTGGATTGTAAACAGTTGCAGGGTCTCGGCAATCCCGAACTTCGGCTCGTCGCCATGCAAAAAAGAGCGCCGCAGCATCGGATTTCTCCTCTGCCTGCAACGCTCTGATGTAAAATACTATTTATAAATCAATTCCCCGATCTTATTTGCCGTAGTAGCATTTCAGATAGATATCTTTGATCTCTTTCATAAGCGGATATCTCGGGTTTGCTCCTGTACACTGGTCATTAAATGCCTGCTCGCACATATCATCCAGAGTCTCAAGGAAATATTTCTCGTCAACACCGTAATCTTTGATTGTTTTCTTGATGCCGATCTTCTCTTTCAGATCTTCCAGTTTTGCAATGAAGTTTTCAAATACTTCTTCATCTGTATTTCCTGTGCATCCTGCGAAACGTCCAAGTTCTGCATATCTTGCAAGTGCATGCGGATACTGATACTGTGAGAATGTTCCCATCTTTGTCGGAACTTCTGCTGCATTGTATCTCATAACCTCTGTAAGGATTACAGCATTTGCAACACCATGCGGCAAGTGATGGAATGCACCAAGTTTATGAGCCATAGAGTGGTTCACACCAAGGAATGCGTTTGCGAATGCCATACCTGCCATACAGGAAGCATTTGCCATCTCTTCACGAGCCTTCGGATCATTTGCTCCGTTCTCGTATGCTGACGGAAGGTTTTCAAATACCATCTTAACAGCTTTCATTGCAAGACCATCTGTGTAGTCTGTTGCCATGATAGATACATAAGCCTCGATTGCATGTGTCATTACGTCGATACCTGATGCACTTGTCAGTCCCTTCGGAGCTGTCATTGCATTGTCAACGTCAACGATTGCCATGTTCGGGAGAAGTTCGTAGTCAGCGATCGGCCATTTAACGCCTGTTTCAGCATCTGTGATGATCGCAAACGGTGTAACCTCAGAACCTGTTCCTGAAGATGTCGGGATCGCTACGAAGTATGCTTTCTCACCCATTTTCGGGAATGTAAATACTCTCTTACGGATATCCATGAAGTCCATAGCCATGTCTTCAAAGTTTGCTTCCGGATGCTCATACATAAGCCACATGATCTTAGCAGCATCCATTGCAGATCCACCACCAAGTGCGATGATTGTATCCGGCTCGAATGCTCTCATCTGAGCTACACCTTCCTGAGCGCACTGCAGAGTCGGGTCCGGAGCTACGTTGTAGAAGCATGTATGCTGAATTCCCATCTCATCCAGTTTCTTCTCGATCGGATCTACATATCCGTTTTTGTAAAGGAATGTATCTGTAACGATGAACGCTTTCTTCTTGTGCATTACTGTTCCAAGCTCGTCAAGCGCTACCGGCATACAGCCTTTCTTAAAGTAAACTTTCTCAGGTGTTCTAAACCACAGCATATTCTCTCTCCTCTCGGCAACTGTTTTCACGTTCAGAAGATGTTTTACACCAACGTTCTCTGATACAGAGTTTCCGCCCCATGATCCACATCCAAGTGTCAGTGACGGAGCAAGTTTGAAGTTGTAAAGATCTCCGATACCACCCTGTGAAGCCGGTGTATTGATCAGAACACGGCAAGTTTTCATTGCTTCGTAATGTTTCTGGATCTTTTCTTTCTCTGCCGGATGTACATACAGAGAAGATGTATGTCCGTATCCACCGTCAGCTACAAGCTGAGCAGCTTTATCAAGAGCTTCGTCAAATGTTTTTGCTTTGTACATTGCAAGTACCGGTGACAGTTTCTCGTGAGCGAATTCTTCTGCGATATCTACAGACTCAACTTCACCGATAAGGATCTTTGTATCTTCCGGAACATTTACGCCTGCAAGTTTTGCAATCTCATATGCAGATTTTCCAGGGATCTTGCTGTTAAGCGCTCCGTTGATGATGATTGTTTTACGAACTGCGTCAAGCTCTTTTCCCGGTTTCAGGAAGTAGCATCCTCTGTAAGCAAATTCTTTCTTCGCCTGCTCGTATACGCTTTCCAGAACAGTTACAGACTGCTCGGAAGCACAGATCATACCATTATCAAATGTTTTAGAATGAATGATAGAGTTTACAGCCATTCTTACATCTGCTGTGTCATCAATGATAACCGGTGTATTTCCAGCACCAACGCCGAGAGCCGGTTTTCCTGAAGAGTAAGCAGCTTTTACCATTCCAGGACCGCCTGTTGCCAGAATGATATCTGCGTCTCTCATAACTGTATTTGTAAGCTCCAGTGACGGTGCATCGATCCATCCGATGATTCCTTCCGGTGCTCCTGCTTTTACTGCTGCGTCAAGTACAACTTTTGCTGCTGCGATCGTACATGCTTTTGCAGCCGGGTGCGGGCTGATGATGATCGCGTTTCTTGTCTTCAAACAGATCAATGTCTTGAAGATTGCCGTAGAAGTCGGGTTTGTTGTCGGGATAACCGCCGCAACAAGACCGATCGGCTCTGCTACTTTCTTAATTCCGTAAGCTGTATCTTCTTCGATCACGCCGCAAGTTTTTGTATTCTTGTACGCGTTATATATATACTCTGCAGCGTAGTGGTTTTTGATAACTTTATCTTCAACAATACCTCTCTGCGTCTCTTCTACTGCCATTTTTGCAAGCGGGATACGCTGTTTGTTGGCTGCCATAGCTGCTTCATAGAAAATCTTGTCAACCTGCTCCTGAGTAAATGTCGCGAAAATCTTCTGTGCTTCGCGCATTGCTTTCATTTTTGCTTCAAGCGCTTCTACACTGTCAACAATCTCAGGTACGACTGTTTTTTCTTTCTTTGCCATTTGATAATTCCTCCTGTAATTGAGTTCCGGTTTCCTCTTCTCAAACCGTTATCTATCTTGTTTCTCACAACTTCAAGTATATCCGTTTGTTAAATAATTGTCAACAATATATTTGTTAATATTTTAACGGTATTTTTCAAAAATTATTTGTGCACTTTCTACAAAAGCTCATAAAACAACCTTAAAAACAGCCTCTTCTATCCAATTCTGACATTACAAAAAACTCTTTCTATGAAATCCATAGAAAGAGTTTTCTCACTAATTCAATATTGATCTGCTAAAATATTTCGTCCACTCAGCTCTTATACAAGCTCAAGAAGAACTTCCATCGCTGCGTCACCTTTACGCTGACCAATCTTTACGATTCTTGTGTAACCACCGTTACGATCTGCGTATTTCGGAGCGATCTCATCAAACAGTTTTGCAACCATATCGATTTCTTTTGCTTTCTTGTTCTCGCCCTCTTTAACCGGGTAAAGAACTTTCAGCATTTCACGTCTTGCATGAAGTCTGCTCGGCTGATCTTTTTTGATCTTTTTCTCTACTTCGTCGTAAACAGTAACTTTCTTTCCGTCAACAACTTCTTTCACTCTCTTGCCGTCTTTGTCTTTGCGGGCAACTTTTGCCATTACTGTTACTTCGTCGAAGTTATCTTTCTCTTTCACAGCCAATGCGATAAGTTTTTCTGCTTCTTTGCGAATTTCTTTTGCTTTCGCTTCAGTTGTAACGATCTTTCCGTTGTTAAGCAGAGCCGTTACCTGGTTTCTGATCAATGCTTTTCTCTGGCTGGATGTTCTGCCGAGTTTTCTATACTTTGCCATTTTATATTTCCTCCTAATCTTTCCGTCATAGTCCATACGCGCCATCCGCCAAGCAGGATTGCTGCTTTCCGCGGTTTTTTAGTTCTAAACAAGCGCCGGCACACACATCTTCCTTCAGGAAAATGTAAGGCATCTTTTCTGTTTCTGCCAAGGTATGCCTGAACCATAACTACACATTCAATTATGCATCTTCGGGCTTATTAATCAAATGCTCGCGGATCGTTCTTCTATTTATAAATGTATTTAAATGCACATCGCAGATTCTGCATGGCTTTCATCGCACATCTATTTTCCGAAAAATCCTCGATTTTCTATACAGCGATTACTCCTCGCCCTGATTCAGCTCAAGATTGAGCTCTTTTAACTTAGCAAGCACTTCCTCAAGGGATTTCCGTCCGAGGTTACGGACTTTCATCATATCCTCAGGAGTCTTATTTGTAAGTTCTTCTACTGTATTGATTCCGGCTCTCTTCAGACAATTATAGGAACGAACAGAAAGTTCAAGTTCATCGATACTCATCTCAAGAACTTTCTCTTTCTCGTCATCTTCTTTCTCGATCATTACTTCCGCAACCTGAGCAACTTCTGAAAGGTCAACAAAGAGTTTCAAATGTTCGCTCAGCACCTTTGCTGCAAGGCTTACTGCCTCATCTGGAAGCATTGTTCCTTTTGTCCAAACATCAAGTGTCAATTTATCATAATCCGTAATCTGTCCGACACGAGTATTCTCAACAGTCAGATTTACACGTTCAACCGGCGTATAGATCGAATCGATTGCAATCACGCCAATCGGCATATCTTCCGTCTTATTCTTATCGGAGCTTACATATCCTCTGCCTTTTGTGATCGTCAATTCCATATTCAGCTTGCAGTCTTTCCCACCGCTTAATGTAGCGATTACCTGGTCCGGATTTACGATCTCGATATCCGGATCTCCTGTCTCGATATCAGCGCCTGTTACGACACCTTCACCTTCAAACTGAATATATGCTGTCTTCGGCTCGTCTGAATCAGACGCGTTTCTGATGGCAAGAGATTTCAAGTTCATGATGATCTCTGTCACATCTTCTTTCACACCCGGTATCGAACTGAATTCATGAAGAACACCGTCGATCTTAACAGAACTGATTGCCGATCCCGGCAGAGAGGAAAGCATGATTCTTCTCAGAGAATTTCCGAGTGTTGTACCATAGCCTCTCTCAAGCGGTTCTACGACAAATCTTCCATATTTTTTATCTTCTGAAACATCCGTAATCTCAATATTAGGTTTATTAAAATCAAACACTACACAGACCCTCCTTTTGGGTTTTAAAATGTTGAAGGGATACGCTGTTGCAGCCGATATTATTTAGAATATAACTCGACAATCAACATCTCATCTACCGGAACATCGATCGCTTCTCTTGCCGGAAGTTCTTTTACAGATCCTTTCAGGTTCTCTGCATCAACATCGAGCCACTCCGGAACCATGTTGCCGGCTGTTGCTTCAAGGATTTCTTTATATCTCTGTGAGCCTTTTTTGCTTTCTTTGATCTCAATCGTATCTCCGGCTTTTACAAGGTAAGACGGAATGTTTACCTGTTTGCCGTTTACAAGAACGTGTTTGTGATCAACGATCTGTCTTGCTTCTTTTCTTGTTCTGGCAAGTCCCAAGCGGAAGATTACGTTATCCAGTCTGGACTCAAGAATTCTCATCAGGTTTTCACCTGTCATTCCTTCCATCTGTTTTGCTTTCGCATAGTAGTTTCTAAACGGTTTCTCAAGTACGCCGTAGATGAATTTCGCTTTCTGTTTCTCACGAAGCTGCAGACCGTACTCGCTCATTTTTCTGTTTGCTCTTTTTAACTGTCTGTTAGATTTTTTATTAATTCCGAGGTAAATCGGATCCATGCCTAAAGAACGGCATCTTTTAAGAACAGGAACTCTGTTTACTGCCATGTCTATCCTCCTAATTTATACATACGAGCGGTTTTATACCGCTTTCCAAGTTACTTTCCGGTGTATGATAATGTTCAGCCGTCGATTACACTCTTCTGCGTTTCGGCGGGCGGCATCCGTTATGCGGAACCGGTGTTACGTCTTTGATACTTACTACGTCAATACCACATGCCTGAAGAGCACGGATTGCTGCTTCACGTCCTGATCCCGGTCCTTTTACGAATACATCTACAGACTTAAGTCCGTGTACCAATGCCGCTTTAGCTGCTGTCTCAGCTGCCATCTGTGCTGCATATGGAGTAGATTTTCTTGAACCTCTAAATCCCAGACCGCCTGCACTTGCCCATGAAAGAGCATTTCCCTGTGTATCTGTTAATGTAACGATTGTATTATTAAAAGATGACTGGATATGTGCCTGTCCTCGTTCAACGTTTTTCTTGACACGTTTTTTTGTTACTTTTTTTGCAACTTTCTTTGCCATTTAAACTAACCTACTTTCTTCTTTCTCTTTGATTTCTAAGGTAATTCGATTCACTAAATTCGAAAACATCTCTTTAAGTTTCATCGAACAAAGTTCACACCAACCTCAAGCTGCGCTTATCAGCTTGCTTTCGTTAAGTGTTTTATTTCTTCTTGTTTGCTACTGTTCTCTTCGGACCTTTACATGTTCTTGCGTTTGTCTTTGTCTTCTGACCACGCACCGGAAGTCCTTTTCTATGACGGATTCCACGGTAGCATCCGATTTCTTTAAGTCTCTTGATGTTGAGCTGGATCTCTCTTCTGAGGTCACCTTCTACAACCTGAGTTTCATCGATCACTGCGCTGATCTTCTTTACTTCTTCACTTGTAAGATCTCTTACACGAGTATTCGGATCTACTCCTGCATCTGCCAAAATACGGCTTGCGCTTGTTCTTCCGATTCCATAGATATAAGTCAAGCCGATCTCTACACGTTTGTCTCTTGGT
>CAJLUP010000047.1 GCA_905209865.1 uncultured Lachnospiraceae bacterium | reverse complement strand
ATATTGAAGAGCAGCACACTTATTTTGTATTGGAGAATTTGGATACGCTTCGGAAGAATGGAAGGCTTACGGGAATTAAGTCACTGATGGCAAGTGCGCTTAATATTAAGCCTGTAATGGGATCAACGCCGGAAGGAACGATCTGTCAGCTTGGGCAGGCAAGAGGTGTGAAGAAAGCGATTGCAAAGATGGTCGATCATATTGTGATGGACGGAAAAAGGACAGAGGATAAAGTGCTGGCGATTTCTCACTGTAATTGTCCTGAAAGGGCAAGGGAAGTAGAACGGATGATCCTCGATAAAATAAAAGTAAAAGACAGCTTTATCGTAGATACCGGAGGAATCAGTACGATGTATGCAAATGATGGTGGAATAATAGTTGTACTATAATCGGGTTTGTGATAGAATATTCTCATGTGCAGTATCGTATCTGAAAGGAGTAATATGAGATGAGTCAGGAAAAGGTTGATCGTTATAAACAGGAGAAAGCAAATAGAAAACAGATCATGCGTAAGCAGAAGATGATGAATAATCTGCGCAAAGGTGTACTTGCCCTTGTAGCTTTGGCATTGATCGGATGGCTTGGATATTCTGCTTATGATATTTACGAGTCGGGAAAGGACAGAGTTGTTTCTGAAGTGAACTATGACGCCGTGTCGGATTATTTGAACGGGCTGGCTTCGGAAGGTTCTGCAGAGTAAGGAGAAATGATGTGGGGGATTTCGCTAAAAGGTGTACCACATCCCTCCACCTGGAAATTTTTTAAAACCTGTAAATTGAATAAAATACAAAAAACACAACATGTAGGGTGCGCGAAAGATCCGCACCATACATGTTCTTTTTTTGCATAAATTTAAGGTTTTTGGGCAGATTTTAATTGGACAGAGAAGAGAAAAAAATCTTAAAAAAGGGTTGAAAAAGGGAGAGTGGTGGTTTAGAATGGAACTAAGTGGTGAAGAGTGGAGGCAAGTGGTGCAAAAAAGAGGCGATGTGGTGCCTACATTAAGAGAAAGGATTCCAGATGTTATTAGGAGAGTTTAACCATAGTATTGATGAAAAGGGAAGACTCATCATCCCGGCAAAGCTTCGGGATGATCTTGGTGACAGTTTCGTTATTTGTAACGGACTGGAAGGCTGCCTCTTTGTTTACTCTCAGGAAGAATGGAATAAATTCGTTGCCGAACTCGATACTTTGCCACGCATGAGCAAGGATGCCAGAATTTTCAAGCGTTATTTCTTTGGAAGCGCTTCGGAGGGCAGTTTTGACAAGCAGGGGAGAGTTCTTGTTCCGCCGTCACTCCGCAAAGCAGCTGGATTAGAAAAAGATGTCGTCTTAGTGGGAGTTCAGGACCGCATCGAGATATGGGATAAGGCTCTTTGGGAAGAACGCAGTCAGATCAGCGAGGAAGATTTGGATGCAATCGCAGAGCGTATGGAATCCATAGGAATTCGTATTTGATAAGGAGAAGACAATGGCATTTGAACATGTATCTGTTCTGCTGAACGAAACAGTGGACGGGCTGAATGTCAGACCGGATGGAATTTATGTAGACGCTACACTGGGCGGAGGCGGACATGCCTTTGAAGTGTGCAGCCGGCTTGGCAGCAAGGGGAGATTTATAGGAATAGATCAGGACGCCGATGCGATCAAGGCAGCGGGAGAACGTCTGAAAGGCTTTGGGGAGAAGGTTACGATAATTCGGAGCAATTATCGTGATATGAAGCCGCAGCTCCAAAATATAGGCGTTGACAAGGTTGATGGTATTATGATCGATTTGGGAGTTTCGTCATACCAGCTTGATACTGCCGAACGGGGGTTTTCTTATCGGGTAGATGCGCCGCTTGATATGCGGATGGATCAACGACAGAAAATGACGGCAAAAGATATTGTCAACGAATACAGTGAATCGGAACTTTATCGTGTGATCCGCGATTATGGGGAGGATAAATTTGCGAAAAATATCGCAAAACATATCGTGGCAGAACGAAAGAAAAATCCGATTGAGACAACAGGACAGCTGAATGAAATTATTAGTCATGCGATACCGATGAAATTTCGCAAGACATCAGGTCATCCATCGAAAAGAACGTTTCAGGCAATTCGGATTGAACTGAATCATGAATTAGATGTGCTTAGGGAGTCGTTGGATGAGATGATAGAGATGCTGAATCCAGGGGGAAGGATATGTATCATTACATTTCATTCGTTAGAAGACCGGATCGTAAAAAGTGCATTCCGAAAGAATGAGGATCCGTGTACGTGTCCGAGCCATTTTCCCGTATGTGTCTGTGGGAAGATTTCAAAAGGGAAAGTGATTACAAGGAAACCGATTCTGCCTTCTGAGCAGGAAATGGAATCCAACAGCCGTTCGAAAAGTGCGAAATTGAGAATATTCGAACGTGCATAACAGGGAGTGTATCATTATAGAAGTGAATTTCCGCGGGGAGGGGAGACCCCTAAGGAAAAATAAACGAGGAAGGGGCATTTGTCATGGCAGTAAAATATCGTACATCCAAATACAGAGAGACAAGTCTTAGTGAAAGAGACAGAAACGGATTTTATGTATATGGAAATACTGTGCGTCAGGCAGAAACTCTTCCGAGAAGAACAAAAAGACCGCATTCGCAGCAGAGGGAGCAGGCGAAGCGGACAAGCAGCCGAGTAGTGAAAAACCGAAATCGTGCCATGAGCATCAGTCCGGCGTACGCTGTATTTCTTACGGTGGCAGCTGTGTGTGCAGTGTTGATCTGTATTTTGTATTTGAATCTGCAGTCTGAGGTTGTTATCAGATCAGAGCATGTTACAGCAATGCAGGAAGAACTGGCGGATCTGACAGAGGCGAATAACACGGCATATAATTCGGCGGAAGACTCGGTAAATCTTGAAACAGTGCGGGACAGAGCGATGAATGAAATGGGAATGGTTTACGAAGCTCAGGGAACAGTTGTAGAATACGACAGCCCGGAAGGGGAGTACGTGAAGCAGTATAACGATATCCCGGAAAGTGGTGTGCTCGCGAAGTCCAGCGACGTATTAAAGTAAGGGAAAAATTATGGCCGGAAGGAAAAGAAAAAAGAGTAGATTTGAATTTTTGACAAGAAAATTCCCGCTCAGAATGCAACGGAAGCTGGTAATGCTATTTATGGCAGTAATACTGGCTTTTGTTGTTCTTATAGGAAGAATAACCTATATAAACGTTACAAAGGGAAGTAAATATACAAAAGTTGTTTTAGATCAGCAAAATTATGACAGCAGAGTGATCGCTTTTAAAAGAGGCGATATCGTAGATCGGAACGGAACAAAAATGGCCACGAGTGAGAGGGTATATAATGTGATTCTCGACGTTGCGGTTATGACGGATAAGGAAGAATATATTAATCCGACGAAGAAAGTGCTGAAAGAATGTTTTGATATTGATGGTGAAGTTGTCGATGAATTGATTGAAGATTCTTCAGACAGTCGGTATGAAGTATTGGCATCAGATATCGATTATGCCACAGCTCAAAAGTTTAAGAAAATAGATGAAGATGATGAAAAGTATCCGAATGTAAAAGGAATTTGGCTGGAAGAAGATTATCTGCGTACATATCCGTACGGTTCTATGGCAAGTGATGTGCTGGGATTTGTGTATGGAGGTAATCAAGGAGCAATCGGGATTGAAAGTGCATACAATGAGATCTTGAATGGAACTGACGGAAGAGAATACGGATATTTTGATTCGGATTCTTCTGTGGAACGTACGGTCAAACCTGCAAAAAACGGGAATACAGTTGTGTCTACGATTGATGTGACTTTGCAGAATATCGTGGAAAAATGTATTTTAGAATTTAACAGTGAACATGCTGAGGACGGCAATCCCGGCAGTAAAAATACGGCTGTTATTATGATGAATCCAAATACGGGAGAGATTTTGGCAGAGGCATCTTATCCTAATTTTGATTTGAATGATCCGAGAAACTTATCTTTACTCTATACAGAGGAGCAATGGAAATCTATGAGTGAAGAGGAACAGGTTGAAGCGATGAATAATTTGTGGAGAAATTTCTGTATAAGCGATGCCTATGAACCTGGTTCGACGGCGAAACCGTTTACTGTGGCAGCAGGACTTGAGACAGGAACACTGACAGGAAGCGAAACATATTATTGCGGCGGTTCAAAAGAAGTGCTTGGGACGAGGATCGGATGTCATTACCGATCGGGACACGGACAGGAGACGATACAGGATGCGATTGCAAATTCTTGTAATGTGGCTCTTATGGATATGGCGTCTGTGATCGGCCCGGA
Source organism: uncultured Lachnospiraceae bacterium (assembly GCA_905209865.1). Taxonomy (GTDB): domain Bacteria; phylum Bacillota; class Clostridia; order Lachnospirales; family Lachnospiraceae; genus Mediterraneibacter. The sequence continues at coordinate 8,117 of CAJLUP010000047.1, read as the reverse complement.
GAACTTTACGAAATATCAGCACATATTTGGATTTGGGGAATATACAGGCATCGACCTTCCGGGAGAAGCGGAGACATCCGGGCTGCTTTATACGGCAGATACAATGACAGAGATTGATTTGGCGACAAACTCCTTCGGACAGAACTTTAATGTGACGATGACTCAGATGGTATCTGCATTTTCCTCTCTTGTAAATGGCGGATATTATTATGAACCTCATGTTGTAAAGCAGATTCAGGATGAAGACGGCAATGTGATCGAGACGAAAGATCCGGTTCTTTTGAGAAAAACAGTGTCTGCAGATACGTCTCGAATGCTGAAGCAGTATTTGAAGGCGACGATGGATTACGGAACAGGAACCCGGGCGAAAGTGGAAGGATATGATATCGGTGCAAAAACAGGAACTGCCGAGAAGCTTCCCAGAGGAAACGGGAAATATCTGTTGTCGTATATCGGTTACGCGCCGCAGGATAATCCTGAAATAGTGATCTATGTTGTGATTGACGAGCCGAACGCGGCGGCACAGGATGACAGCTCCCTTGTTTTGGGATTGAGTCAGAAAATCATGTCAGAGGCATTCCCTTATCTTGGTATCACAACGATAGCGCAAAGCGAACAGAATGCGCAGGCACAAGGTCAGAATTTCGGAAATACAGAGTATACGGACTATGACGAAAATTACGAAGACACTTATGGAAATGCAGACGGATCTTATGTTGATGAGAATTATGATCCTGACTTAGATGATTGGGCGTCATCAGATGTTTCACAGTAGAGGAATAACCTCGCAGAAGATATAATAAACTGTAAAAATATCTTCTGCGGGGATTTTTTTATTTATGAGAAATATAACGGATGGGAATGTTAAAAATAAAACTTATAATAAGAAAAAAGTGTTGGTTGTTTTTCTTTGCGCCGCGTTTGTGCTTCTATGTCTCATCGGAAGACTCGTCTACCTTATGATATTTGATGCAGAATATTATCAGCAATTAGCGGAGGAACTGCACGAAAGAGAACGTGAGATCAAAGCTGCAAGAGGAGAAATTGTAGATCGAAACGGTGTTGTATTGGCAACAAATCGTACAGTATGCACGATTTCGGTGATTCACAGTCAGGTGAAAGATCCGCAGAAAACGGCAGACATGCTCAGTAAGGAATTAGAGATTGATAAAGAAGAAGTGCTGAAAAAAGTAGAAAAAGTATCTTCTATGGAAAAGATTAAGACGAACGTCGACAAGGAGACCGGAGATCGGATTCGAGAATACAATATGCCGGGGGTCAAAGTAGATGAGGATTTCAAAAGATATTATCCATATGACAATCTTGCATCCAGGGTACTTGGTTTTACAGGAGGTGATAATCAGGGGATCATCGGTCTGGAAGTGAAGTATGAAGAAGAGTTAAAAGGGAAAAACGGGAAGATCCTGACTGTTACGGACGCCCGGGGAATCGAATTAGAAGGGATTGCGGAAGATCGGATTGAACCGGCAGCAGGAAATACGCTGAAGGTAAGTCTTGATTATAATATTCAGTCTTACTGCGAACAGGCGGCAGAAAAGGTGATGGAAGAAAAGCAGGCGGACGGTGTTTCGATTTTGCTTATGAATCCGCAGAACGGAGAAATCTATGCAATGGTAAATGTGCCGGAATTTAATTTGAATGAACCGTATAAATTAAATGACGGAACGCAAGGAGAATTGTCTGATGAAGAACTTCAGGACAGACTGAATAAGATGTGGAGAAATCGATGTATTAATGATACTTATGAACCGGGATCTACTTTTAAGATCATTACGTCAGCTGCATGTCTGGAGGAAGGGGTCGTATCTTTGGATGATACGTTTTCCTGTCCGGGATATCGGATTGTGGAGGATCGAAAGATCCGGTGTCATAAAGTTGGAGGACATGGAACGGAAACGTTTGTACAGGGAATTGAAAATTCCTGTAATCCGGTATTTATGGATATTGGATTAAGACTTGGATCGGAACGGTTTTGTGATTATTTTGAGCAGTTTGGATTGATGAGTTTAACGAAGATTGATCTTCCGGGAGAGGCAGGAACGATCATGCATAAAAGGGAAGATATTAAAGCAGTAGAACTGGCTACAATGACCTTTGGACAGTCGTTTCAGGTGACACCGATTCAAATGGCGGTGACAGTTAGTTCTATTGTGAATGGAGGAACGCGTGTAACGCCTCATTTAGGAATGGCGGTTCAGGATAGAGAAGGGAACGTAATAAAAGAATTTAAGTATGAGACAAAAGAAGGAGTCGTTTCAAAGAAAACTTCGGAGACAATGCGGGAATTGCTGGAGAAGGTTGTCTCTGAGGGTTCGGGGAAAAACGCATATCTTGAAGGATATTCTATCGGAGGGAAGACGGCAACTTCACAGACGCTTCCAAGAAGTGCGGGCAAATACATTTCTTCGTTTATCGGGTTTGCTCCGGCTGATGATCCGCAGATCTTAGGGATGGTCATTATCCATGACCCGCAGGGAATTTATTATGGCGGAACGATCGCAGCTCCGGTGCTTCGCAGCATATATGATAACGTGCTTCCCTATCTCGGGATTGAAAAAAAGTAAGGGATGGTTTATACTTTATGAGATAAAAGAGATGAAGAGGTGAAGTTATGAGTAGTCATGTAGTGATTCCGGTTCTTGTGGCATTTGCAGTCAGCCTTGTGCTCGGACCGGTTGTGATTCCTTTTTTGCGGAAATTGAAAATGAAGCAGACCGAACGTGTGGAAGGCGTTCAGTCGCATTTGAAGAAAGCGGGAACTCCGACGATGGGCGGGATCATCATTCTTGTGTCCGTCATTGTGACGTCTCTGTTTTATGTGAAAGATTATCCGAAAATTATTCCGATCCTGTTCCTTACCGTGGCGTTTGGACTGATCGGATTTCTTGATGATTATCTGAAAGTTGTATTGAAGCGTTCTGACGGATTAATGCCGATGCAGAAAATGGTTCTGCAGATTATTGTGACGGCTGTATTTGCTTTTTACCTTGTGAAAGTGGCGGATATTCCGCTTACGATGCTGGTTCCGTTTTCAAACGGATACTATCTGGATATCGGATGGCTGGCGATCCCGCTTTTGTTTGTTGCGGTGATTGGGACGGTTAACGGAACGAATTTTACAGATGGTCTGGATGGTTTGGCTTCCAGCGTAACGGTTTTGGTTGCGACATTTTTTACGGTTGTGGCGATCGGAACGAAAAGCGGAATTGAGCCGGTTACATGTGCTGTAGTGGGAGCGCTGCTTGGATTTTTGCTGTTTAATGTATATCCGGCGAGTGTGTTTATGGGAGATACAGGTTCCTTGGCGCTTGGCGGATTCGTGGCAGGTACGGCATATATGCTTCAGATGCCGCTGTTTATTCTGATCGTGGGAATGATTTATCTTGTAGAAGTGGCTTCTGTCATGATACAGGTTACTTATTTTAAGAAGACGGGGGGAAAAAGATTCTTTAAGATGGCGCCGATTCATCATCACTTTGAATTGTGCGGCTGGTCTGAAACAAGAGTCGTAGCTGTATTTTCGATTATAACAGCGCTGCTTTGTCTTGTTGCGCTGATGGGGGTATAAACGATGGATATAAAAGGGAAAAAAGTGCTTGTTTTCGGTTTCGGAATCAGTGGCGAAGGGGCATGCCGTCTTTTGCTTGGAAAAGGGGCAGATGTCGTTTTATATGATGGAAATAAAAAGCTGTGCGAAGATGAGATCCGGTCAAAAATTGTAGAAGATAAAGAAGAGGAAACGAGATTTCAGATCGTGCTTGGGGCATTTCCGGAAGAGATGATGGAAGAGCTTGCTCTTGTGATAATGAGTCCGGGAGTGCCGACGGATCTTCCGATCGTTGAAACGATGCGTGAAAAGGAGATCCCGGTTTGGGGCGAGATAGAACTTGCATATGTGTTTGGAAAAGGAGACGTTCTTGCAATTACGGGAACAAACGGAAAGACGACGACGACAGCTCTGCTCGGACAGATTATGCAGGATTATAATGAACATACATATGTAGTCGGAAATATTGGAAATCCATATACAAGTGTTGCCGCAGATACGACGGACGATACAGTGATCGTTGCCGAGATCAGCAGTTTTCAGCTTGAGACGATTCATACCTTTCACCCGAAAGTAAGCGCGGTTTTGAATATTACACCGGATCATCTGAATCGCCATCATACAATGGAGGCATATATAGAGACAAAGGAACGTATTGCCGAGAATCAGACGAAAGAGGATATCTGCGTACTGAACTATGAAGATGATGTGCTGCGGGAATTCGGAGAAAAAACACATGCAGAAGTTCTATATTTCAGCAGTGCGCGTAAACTGGAAAAAGGAATATATCTTGACGGAACAAAGATCATCTGTGCGGCAGATGAACCGATTGAGTTATGTGATGTCAGCGAGCTGAAGATTCTTGGAACGCATAATCACGAAAATGTGATGGCTGCTGCAGCGATGGCGTATGCATATGGGGTTCCGGCGGAGGTGATCCGAAAGAATCTGCTTACTTTTCCGGGGGTAGAACATCGGATTGAATTTGTGGCAGAAAAAAATGGGGTTGCTTATTATAATGATTCAAAAGGAACGAATCCGGATGCGGCAATCAAAGGAATCCAGGCGATGAACCGTCCGACTGTATTGATCGGAGGAGGTTATGACAAAGATTCAGAATACGATGAGTGGATCCGGTCATTTGACGGGAAGGTAAGAAAACTTGTCTTGCTCGGCGCAACGAGGGAGAAGATTGCACAGTGTGCCCGCAAGAATGGATTTGATGATATTATTATGGCAGATACATTTGAAGAAGCATTTGAACAATGTGTGAAGTATGCTGAAGCGGGAGACGCGGTGCTTTTATCACCGGCGTGTGCAAGCTGGGGAATGTTTAAAAATTATGAAGAACGCGGAGATAAATTCAAAGAACTTGTAGATCAACTATAAGGAGTGGAGCTGTTTGAAGCGTTCTGAAAAGAAAAGACGATATGACGCGACGCTTATATTTGTCGTATTGATTCTTGCTGCGGCAGGACTTGCGATCCTGTACAGTACGAGTGCTTATAACGGGCAGGTGAAGTTTCACGATCCGTTTTATTATTTAAAAAAGCAGGGATTTGCAACATTGCTGGGGCTGATCGGAATGGTGATTATCGCTCGGATCGATTATCATAAGTGGATTCCGCTTGCAGTTCCCGCATATGTCGCGGCAATCGCTCTATCTGTGGCGGTCATGTTTTTCGGAGATGAATATAACGGGTCCAAAAGATGGCTTTCTTTTGGACCGGTTTCTTTTCAGCCTTCAGAATTTGCAAAAGTTGCCGTTATTTTCTTTCTCGCCTGCCTTATAAGTGCGAATGCGCGGCGGATGGGCAGGTTTCGTACAATGGTGTTTATGATGATTCCTGTTTTGCCGATCGTAGGGCTGGTCGGGGCAAGCAACTTAAGTACTGCGATCATTATTCTTGGAATTGCGGTTATCCTTATTTTTGTTGCAGACCCGAAATATGTTCGTTTTATATGGATGGGAAGTATTGGAATAGCGTTTATGGCGGTGTTCCTTGCAATGGAAAGTTATCGGTTAGAGCGTTTGGCAATCTGGAGACATCCGGAACAATATGAGAAAGGGTATCAGACGCTTCAAGGACTATATGCGATCGGAAGCGGTGGACTGTTCGGCAGAGGACTGGGCAACAGCGTGCAGAAACTTGGATTTCTCCCGGAGGCTCAAAACGATATGATTTTTTCGATTATTTGTGAAGAGCTTGGTCTGATCGGAGCGGGATGCATTATCGTTTTATTTTTGATTTTGATTTGGCGCTTCTTTGTAATCTCTACAAAGGCATCCGATCTGCTTGGAGCGCTGATTGCGGCGGGGGCAATGGCTCATATGATGATTCAGGTCATATTGAATATTGCGGTAGTGACAAACTCTATTCCGAATACGGGGATCACGCTTCCGTTTATCAGTTATGGAGGTACGTCAGTTGTATTTTTACTGTCGGAAATGGGGCTTGTGCTTAGTGTGTCAAATTACGAAGGGTTACGATATGGAGGTTCAGAATAGATGAAGAGGAAAAAACACAAAAAGAGGAAGATATGGCCGATTGTTTTGGCAGTTGTCGTTACCTTGTTTTTAATGGCGGCGGCAGCCGTGTTTTTATTCCGTACCCGGTCATATAAAGTGGAAGGAAATTCCTATTATGGGGAGACTACGATTACGACATGGATCGAGAATGATCCTCTTTCGGTAAACTCTTTGTACGTCTTTTTCAAATATAATTATACGGATGTGGATCTGCCTTCTGCGGTGGAAAGTTTTCGGATTTCTTTGAAAGATCCGTGGACGGTTGTTGTGAAGGTGAAAGAAAAAGAAATGGCAGGATATGTAGACTACGATGGTGCATATCTTTATTTTGACAGAAACGGGACGGCGGTGCTGAGGACAAAAAAAGTAATCGAAGGCGTTCCTTATATTGAAGGACTTGTATTCGACGCGGCAAAAGTAAAAATAGGGAAAGGACTTCCGGTGGAAGATGACAGTATTTTTGAAAAAATTGTGGAAGTTTCAAAAAATCTGAAAAAATATAGTCTGACCCCGGATCGGATGGGGTGTGACAACGGAAGTGTTCAAATCTATTTCGGAATTGTAGAAGTTCGACTCGGAAGTGGGAATTATGAAGAAAAGATGCAGCAAGTAGAACCGATCCTTCAAAAACTCACACAATTATATCCGGATAAGGCGGGAACATTGCATTTGGAGAATTATGAAGCGGGATCAGAATCAATTCCTTTTGTTCCAGCAGGATAGCAGGTGGTCTTCTGTGAAAAAAGTGTAATAATTCAGAAAAATAGCAAAAAATCTATTGATTATTTGCCAAAAAGACTTTATTATATACTTATTGGATTCTATCGTTCAATAATAAGGGATGTATAAGAAATTAGTAAGACGACGAAGGAGGAAGTACTCTTGTTAGAAATTAAAACCAACGAATCAGAAGCGGCCGCAAGAATTATTGTAGTCGGAGTCGGTGGAGGCGGAAACAACGCGGTAAACCGAATGATTGACGAGCAGATCGCGGGCGTGGAATTTATCGCAGTCAATACAGATAAACAGGCACTGCAGCTTTGCAAAGCGCCGACATTAATGCAGATCGGTGAGAAACTTACAAAAGGACTTGGTGCGGGAGCACAGCCGGAGGTAGGAGAGAAAGCGGCAGAGGAAAGTTCAGAAGAAATTTCTGCAGCGCTTAAAGGTGCAGACATGGTGTTTGTAACATGTGGTATGGGCGGCGGAACAGGAACAGGTGCCGCACCTGTTATTGCACGTATTGCAAAAGAGCAGGGAGCTCTTACAGTCGGAGTTGTTACAAAGCCGTTCCGTTTTGAATCAAAAACAAGAATGCAGAATGCGTTGAGCGGAATTGATAAATTAAAAGAAAATGTAGATACGATCATCGTTATTCCGAATGACAAGCTTCTTGAGGTTGTTGACAGACGCACGACAATGCCGGAAGCACTTAAGAAAGCCGATGAAGTTCTTCAGCAGGGTATTCAGGGTATCACAGATTTGATTAATGTTCCGTCATTGATCAACCTTGACTTTGCGGATATCCAGACAGTTATGAAAGATAAGGGAATTGCACATATCGGTATCGGTGCCGGCCGTGGAGATGACAAGGCTCTTGAGGCAGTAAAAGAGGCTGTTGCAAGTCCGTTGCTTGAGACAACGATTCAGGGCGCGTCGAATGTTATTGTCAATGTATCCGGTGATATTACTCTTATGGATGCATCTGATGCTGCTGATTATGTACAGGAATTGGCAGGAGAAGGCGCAAGTATTATCTTTGGTGCGATGTACGATGATGCTAAGTCTGATGAATGTACGATCACTGTTATTGCAACCGGTTTACATAATGTAGGCGGAAGCGCATCAAAATTGAAAGCAAGATTAGAAGGACAGCAGAAAGTCGGATCGATCCTTCCGTCCGGTGAGTCGACTGTGAGAAGTCGTCTTGACAACGATGGAAGCAGAGTATCTTCTGCAAGACCGCAGGGAACTGTAAGACCGCAGGGCGGCACAATGCCGACTTTGCAGCCGCGTACA
>CAJLUP010000046.1 GCA_905209865.1 uncultured Lachnospiraceae bacterium | reverse complement strand
TCTCAATGATCTCGGATGCATTCACGATCTCAATCCTTCCATCCGGATATGTATACTTTGCAAGTTCATCCTTTAGTATCTCTTCTTTTCCTGTCAGCAGAACTTGAATATCATTCCGCTTTTGTACTGCTTCTACAGCGCCTTTTACCATCTCGACCGGCGCATTGTCACCGCCCATCGCATCAAGCGCTACTCTTGTCATGTCAGACATCTCCATTCCTCCTAACGCTACTGAAATTATTCTAATTGATATTATTGTAAAAATCAACAAAAAAATGTCTGTCGTATCTCTTTTATTACATAATCATGCAGGAGATCCTTGCTTCATCTTCAAACCTCCCACATCGCCGGACAGTTCAAAATCCTGTCTCCACTAAACGATATGCTGTTAACACACAATCACCGGAAGTGCCAAAAGGCACATTCCAGGATTGTAAGCAGTCGTCATTGCAACAAAAAAAGGACGTAAAATCACATTTTACGTCCTTCTCATTTAATTAACGATTAGTCAACGGAAATGATCTCACGTTTGTTGTATGCGCCGCAAGCTTTGCATACACGGTGAGGCATCATGAGTTCGCCGCACTTGCTGCATTTTACAAGGTTCGGAGCGCTCATTTTCCAGTTAGCTCTTCTTTTATCTCTTCTTGCTTTAGAAGATTTATTCTTTGGGCAGATTGACATAGGTTACACCTCCTTAAAATTCTTAAATAAGTCACGGACAACTGACATTCTAGGATCAAGCCCCGGATCTTCACAATCACAGGACCCCGTATTCAAATTTTGACCGCATACCGGGCAAAGACCTTTACATTCGTCCCTGCACAATACTTTTTCCGGCCATCCCGACAAGATCTCATTGCTGAGTAGTTTGTCCACGTCAAGATGATATCCGTCAATAAAGTTTGATTCATCCAGCTCCTCTGTCAGTTCTGCGTCGGAGAGACCTATGTCGACATGCTTCGTAAAATCAAAAACGAATTCATATCTGACATCCTCCAAGCATCTGTCACAGGGAATGACCGTCACAAGTCTGGTGTCTGCATAAATAAGCAGTTCCTTTCCCCTGACATGTTCTACCCGGACATGAACCGGCTCACTCTCAACGATCGGATAAGTTCCGGATTTCATCCGGACTTCCTTCATCGTAAGCGGCACAGTCTCTTCAACTGTCTTATGCTGGTCTGACAAAACGTCTGATAGGTTAATTAACATCGTTATTTACTCCTATTCATACCTGAATTATTATATCATGTAAATTCTGTTTGTCAACCGTCATTTTCATGAAAATACACAAAATATAGTATTTTCTGTACGATCTTTAAGACAACTCTGTTTTTTCTTATTTAACAAGCGCCAATGTCTCTCTTGCGATTGCAAGCTCTTCATTTGTCGGGATAACAAATACTCTTACTTTTGAGCCCGGTTTTGAAATCTCAGCCTGTTTTCCTCTCAAACCTGTATTGATCTCTTTATCGAAGTCAACACCAAGATATCCGAGATAGGAACATACCTGCTCTCTTACATAATCGTCGTTCTCACCGATACCTGCTGTAAACACGATATCATCCACACCGTTCATCACAGCGGCATAAGCACCGATATACTTCGCAACATTGTAAGAAAATACATCCATTGCGATCTTTGCTTTCTTATCTCCTGAATTCATTGCATTTGTCAGATCACGGAAATCACTGGAAAGTTCTCCTGAAATACCGAATACTCCCGATTTCTTATTCAGAACATCCATCACACCTGCAATGTCAAGGTTTTCTTTCTCGGCAATAAATTCCATAATCGCCGGATCAATATTCCCCGAACGAGTTCCCATTACAAGACCTTCCAACGGAGTCATTCCCATGGAAGTATCTACTGATTTTCCATTCATAACTGCTGTCACACTGGATCCGTTTCCAAGATGACATACGATCGTTTTCAGATCTTCATACGGTTTTTCCATCACTTCTGCTGCTCTTTTAGAAACAAAGCTGTGACTTGTTCCGTGGAAGCCGTAGCGTCTGATCTTATAATTCTCATAATATACATATGGAAGTCCGTACATATATGCCTTCTCCGGCATTGTCTGATGAAACGCTGTATCGAATACAGCGGCCATAGGTGTATTCGGCATCAGTTTTTCACAAGCCGTAATACCAATTAAGTTTGCCGGATTATGAAGCGGAGCAAGATCATTGCACTCCTCGATAGCTTTCTTCACTTCTTCCGTAATCACAACTGAAGATGCAAATTTTTCTCCGCCATGTACAACACGATGTCCGACAGCTCCGATCTCATCAAGGCTCTTCACAACACCTGTCTTCGGATTTGTAAGCGCCTCAATAACAAACTGGATCGCCTCTGTATGAGTCGGCATTGCTTTTTCGGATATTTCTTTTTCTCCGCCTTCCGGCTGATAAGTCAGACGTCCGTCAATTCCGATTCTCTCGCAAATTCCTTTTGCCAGAACTTCTTCTGATTCCGCATTAATGAGCTGGAATTTCAGGGAAGAACTTCCACAGTTAATTACTAATACGTTCATTACTTTTCCTCCAAATTTCTTGTTTTTATCACCTTTATAAACAGAAAGCTTCTCGTATGCTTTCCATAAAATCTGTTTCTTATTCTGCCTGTGCCTGAACTGCTGTAATCGCAACAACGCCTACAATATCTTCTGCGCTGCAACCGCGGGACAAATCATTTACCGGAGCTGCAATTCCCTGTGTAAGCGGTCCGTACGCCTCTGCTTTTCCAAGTCTTTGCACAAGTTTATATCCGATATTTCCGGCATCCAAATCAGGGAAGATCAATACGTTCGCATGTCCTGCAACTTCACTGCCCGGAGCTTTCGATGCCCCCACCTCAGGAACGATTGCAGCGTCAAGCTGAAGTTCTCCGTCCAGTTTCAGTTCCGGTGCAAGTTCATGCGCTATCTTCGTTGCCTCTACTACTTTATCGACATCCGCATGTTTTGCACTGCCTTTTGTAGAATGGGAAAGCATTGCCACGATCGGTTCTTTTCCTGTCAGAACTTTGAATGATTCTGCGGAAGAAAGTGCAATGTTCGCCAGTTTTTCCGGGTCAGGATTCTGTTCAAGTCCGGCATCTCCGAAAATAAATGTTCCATCCGCTCCCATATCACAATCCGGAACAACCATCAAAAAGAATGCGGATACAAGTTTTGTTCCCGGTTTTGTCTTCAGGATCTGAAGACACGGGCGAAGTGTGTCAGCTGTGGAGTGACATGCTCCGGATACCATACCGTCAGCATCTCCCATCTTCACCATCATAACACCGTAGTACAGATAATTGTTCAGAAGAAGTTCTCTTGCCTGTTCTTCTGTCATTCCTTTTTTCTGTCTCAATTCAACAAGTTTTGCAATATAAGCTTCTGTTTTATCGCTTTTCGCAGGATCGACAATCGCAGCGCCTGTAATATCGTATGTACCTTTATTTTTCTCGATCTCTTCTTCGCTTCCTACGAGAATCAGCTCTGCAATTCCTTCTTTTAAGACTGTTTCCGCAGCCTTATAAGTTCTTTCGTCCTCTGTCTCCGGAAGAACAATCACTTTTTTTTCCGCTTTTGCTCTTGCCTTGATTTCATCGATAAATCCCATGATTTAAAAGCCACCTTTCATTTTTCACAATTATAGTTTTATTATAACGCAAATGAATTTTGTATACAAGGGGATTTCATGTGCATTTTTAAGTACAATCCCCTCTCTTTGTTCAAAGTTTAAACATCGTTGTCACGATATTGAAGTAAACAAGAATCGTACATGTATCGAGGATCGTTGTGATCAAAGGCGCTGCCATGATTGCAGGATCAAGTCCGATCTTTTTCGCTAAAAGCGGAAGAATACATCCAATACACTTTGCCATCATTACAACTGCGATCATCGTAATCCCAAGTGCAACTGCCAACATAATATTACGATCGTACATAATACAGATTCTCACGCCGTTTACAAATGCAAGAAGCGTTCCCACTACAAGCGCCACCCGGACTTCTTTAAAGATTACTTTAAAAATATCCGAAAATTCAATTTCTCCGACCGCCAGACCACGAATAATCAGCGTCGAACTCTGAGATCCGCAGTTTCCTCCTGTTCCCATAAGCATCGGAATAAACGTGATCAAAATCGGCATTGCAGCCATTGCATTCTCATAATATCCAAGGATCTCTCCTGTGATCGTCGCCGAAAGCATCAGAAGCATCAGCCACGGAGTACGGTTTTTCGCCTGCTGGAAAACAGAAGTCTCAAAATAGGAATCCTCATTCGGACTGACACCGGCCATGATACTGATATCTTCCGTCGTTTCATCCTGCAATACAAGCATGGCGTCATCTACGGTTACAATCCCGACAAGACAGTCTTCATGATCAATGATCGGTATTGCTACAAGACCGTATTTATTGATCATATTCGCCACATATTCCTGATCGTCCAACGTGCGGGCATACAGCACATTCTCATCCATAATTTCTTCGATCAGCCTCGATTCTCCTGCCGTCAACAGGTCTTTCACATCAACCATTCCGATCAATTTTCTTTTTTCCGTCACATAGCATGTGTAGATCGTTTCTTTATTAATGCCGACCTGACGGATTCGCAAAATCGCATCTGCAACCGTCATCTCTTTCCGAAGACTGATATATTCAATATTCATAATACTTCCGGCACTGTCTTCGGGATACTGCAAAAGTGCGTTGATCTTCTTTCTTGTCTCTTCATCCGTCGCCATCAAAAGACGATCCACGACATTTGCCGGCATCTCTTCCAACACATCGACGGTGTCATCAACATACATCTCTTCCATAACTTCTTCCAATTCAGAATCTGTCAGGGCATTGATCAACTCTTCTCTCATGTCGCTGTTCATATCGGTAAACACTTCAGCAGCTTCTTCTTTTGCCAAAAGTCTGAAGATCAATATACGCTGTTTTTTATCCAGCTCTTCCAGTACATCTACAATATCTACCGGATGCACGGACTCCAATTCTTCCTTTAATTGTTTAAAATCATGCTTTTCAAGCAACTCAAGCATCTGCTCCACACCAAGTCTATTTTCCTGATCCATGCTTAACTCCTCATCTCCTAAGATATCTTTTGCTGTAAAAACCCATCTTTTTATAGTATAATATGGTAGAAAATGATATACAAGGAGTTTCTTATGAAAATTGTCGGACTTATTACAGAATATAATCCTTTTCACAACGGACATCTCTACCATATTCAACAGGCAAAACGGATAACAGGCGCCGATTCCGTAATTGTTGTTATGAGCGGCGACTATGTACAGCGCGGTGTTCCGGCTGTCATGCCCAAACGTCTGCGTGTTGAATCCGCTTTAGAATGCGGCGCATCTGCCGTCTTTGAACTTCCGGTCTGCTACGCCACCGGAAGCGCGGAACTGTTTGCTCAAAGCGCAGTCTCCTTATTAAACCAACTCCAAATCGTAGATTCTCTTTGTTTCGGAAGCGAATGCGGCGATTTGGACGCTTTATCCGAAATTGCGGATCTGTTCTGCTGTGAACCGGAAGGATATCGGACTCTGCTGAAAAAATATTTAAAAACAGGACTCTCTTTTCCTTCAGCTCGAAAAGAAGCGCTCAAAGAATATCTTCCCGAGCGTAATTTATCCGCCCTTTTGGATGAACCGAACAATATCCTAGGCATCGAATATTTAAAAGCGATCAAAAAATCAGGCAGTACAATGAAGCCTTACACGATCCAGCGTAAAGGAGCACACTATCATGACGAGGAACTTGATGCGGCTCATTTAAGTTCTGCATCGGCGATCCGCTCTCTCCTCGCATATTCAGGTTCTTCATTAAGAAAATATGACGATCTTCCCAAAGGCGCTTTTGACGACACCATTCCCTTCAACATTTTTGGAGAACTGGAATCACAAGTGCCAAACTGCTGCCTGAAACTTTTAAAAGATTATCACAAAGTTTCGTATCCCGTTTATCAGAATGATTTTTCCATCATTCTCAAATACAAATTGCTGAACAAACACCCGGAAAGTCTAATTCGCTACATGGACGTCTCAGAAGAACTTGCAAACAGAATCTGCTCTCAGCTCAATCTGTTTTTCAATTACAAACAATTTTGTGAACTGCTGAAAACAAGAGAGCTGACACAGACGCGGATCAACCGTGCACTTCTTCATATTATGCTCGGAATCAAAAAAAATGATGTGACAGCATATACCGAAAACGGTTATCATTTTTACGCCCGTCTTTTAGGTTTTCGAAAAGACCGCGAGAAACTGCTGACCCGTATTTCAAAGGAAAGCCCCCTGCCGCTTCTTATCAGGCTGTCTGAAAGCCAAGCCCTTCCTTCTTTAGGACGCAAAATGCTCCAAAATGATATTCTTGCATCAAATTTATACACATCTGTTGTGACAGATAAATTTAAAACCGCCTTTCAAAACGAATACAAACAAGGTGTGATCAAAATTTAATTTCTATACAGCAAATAAAATATGTCCGCAGTGATTCTTCTTTATCGCTGCGGACATATTTTTTAGTTTTCTGATCCTCTTTTACAGGCGTTTTGCGATTGCCTTAATAAACTGTTCGCTGTTGAGCACCGTCGGATTTTCAATCGTCGTAATCAGCGCAAGATCCTTTGTCATCTCTCCGGCTTCAATCGTATCGATCGTTGCCTTTTCCAATCTGTCTGCAAATTCCATCAATTCCGCATTGCCGTCAAGCTCTCCTCTTTTTCTGAGCGCTCCTGTCCATGCAAAAATTGTAGCAACTGAATTTGTCGATGTTTCTTCTCCTTTCAGATGCTTATAATAATGACGCTGTACCGTTCCATGAGCCGCTTCATACTCATAGTAACCTTCCGGTGAAACGAGAACAGAAGTCATCATTGCAAGAGAACCGAATGCAGAAGATACCATATCGCTCATCACATCACCATCATAGTTTTTACAAGCCCAAATATATCCTCCTTCAGATTTCATCACGCGGGCAACCGCATCGTCAATCAGTGTATAGAAATACTCAATTCCTGCTTCTTTAAATTTTGCATCAAATTCCGCATCATATATTTCTTGGAAGATATCTTTAAATGTATGATCGTATTTTTTAGAGATCGTATCTTTCGTGGCAAACCAAAGATCCTGTTTTGTATCAAGCGCATAGGAAAAACAACTTCTCGCAAAGCTTTCGATTGATTTGTTGATATTATGCATTCCCTGCACTATACCCGGTCCGTCAAAATTATGTACAAGCTCTTTCGTCTGACTTCCATCTTCTGCTGTATAGACAAGCTCAACTTTTCCCGCTCCCGGAATTTTCATTTCTGAACCTTTATATACATCTCCGTATGCATGTCTTGCAATGGTGATCGGTTTCTTCCAGTTCTTCACGCACGGTTCAATTCCTTTCACTACGATCGGAGCACGAAATACTGTTCCGTCAAGAATTGCACGAATCGTACCATTCGGACTCTTCCACATTTCCTTCAGATCATATTCATCCATACGAGCCGCATTCGGGGTAATCGTCGCACATTTTACCGCTACTTTGTATTTCTTTGTCGCCATGGCCGAATCAACTGTTACCTGATCGTCCGTTTCATTTCTATGTTCCAATCCGAGATCATAATACTCTGTTTTCAGATCAATATATGGGATAAGAAGCTCATCCTTGATCATTTTCCAAAGAATTCTTGTCATCTCGTCTCCGTCCATCTCTACAAGCGGTGTCGTCATTTTGATTTTTTCCATTGTTCTTTTCTCCTTTTTATATGAACTTTTTTGCCCCCATCTTTTCCATACATCGTCCTATTGTCCTTTTATGGCTTTTGACGTATGTTCAGCTTTTTCGGATCTAGTATCCCTGCTTTTTCAGATTTTGCATTACATGCATAATATGTTCGTTCGCAAGCTGCTCTGCCATCTCCGCATCTCTGTCTTTGATCGCACGCAAGATCTGTCTATGTTCACGAATTGATTTTCTCGCCCGGTCTTCGGATACGATCGATGATCTTCTTGCTCTCTGCACATAATTATGAAAATCTGTCAGAACATGTTTCAGCATCTTGCTTCCCGAAGCTTCATAAAGAACTGCATGAAAACGTCCGTCTAACGCGGCAACCTGCTCCGTGCTGAATCCACTTTCTTTTTTCATCTGGAACTCAGAAAGAAGAAGTGATTCTTCCAGCTCATCGAGCTGTTCTTCCGTAATATGTTCCACAGCCCAGCGGGCACACAGTCCTTCCAGCATCGATCGAATCATATAAATATCCCATATATCTTTATGTGATATACCTGATACGTATGCCCCTCTGTTCGGAATGATCGTCACAAGCCCTTCCAGTTCAAGCTGACGCAATGCTTCACGCACAGGCGTCCGGCTCACTCCGAGTTCTTTCCCAATGGCTGTCTCCCGAAGCTCGTCATTTTCTTTATATTTTCCATTTAAAATGTCTTCCCGTATCTTCTGGAATACGCGGCCTCCAAGAGAATGATCCTGATATTCTTCCATCTGAAATCCTCCGATTACAATTTACAATGTGATGTGCAGTTCCTTGCACACACTCTCTATTTTGGCAATTAATTCTTCGTCTGTCAAGACCGTAACTCGTCCGTCTTCATACTGTTTGTCTACCCATTCTTTCAGGCGGCAAACCAGCTCCGAATTTTTATCAATCTGGCGTTCTGCTGAAAGCTTAAAATATGCATTAATCCAGTATGCGATGCCAGCTGCTCCGGAAGTATTAGAAACCGACACAAGAGCCGGACGATTCAAAAATTTATCTGTATCAAAAATATTATAAATCTCCTCATTTTTCAGCATACCGTCTGCATGGATTCCCGCCCGTGTCACGTTGAAATTCTTACCGACAAAAGGAGTCCTTGAAGGCACTGTGTATCCGATCTCTTTCTCATAATACTCCGCAAGTTCCGTGATCACTGTCGTATCCATACCGTCCAGAGTTCCCCGAAGCTGCGCATATTCAAAGACCATAGCTTCAAGAGGTGTATTTCCTGTTCTTTCTCCGATACCAAACAAAGAACAGTTCACGCCGCAAGCGCCATACAGCCATGCTGTCGTCGAATTATTCACGGCTTTATAGAAATCATTATGTCCATGGAATTCGATCAGCTCACTCGGAACGCCGGCATGGGTCATCAAACCGTATATAATCCCAGGGATTGATCTTGGGATCACAGCCCCCGGAAAATTCACTCCATATCCCATCGTATCACAAACACGGATTTTCACCGGTATCTTATATTCTTCCATCAGTTTCATCAATTCCAGACAAAACGGAATTACAAATCCATAAATATCTGATCTTGTAATATCTTCCAGATGACAGCGTGGGCGCACTCCTGTTTCCATGCATTCGCGAACAACCGAAAGATAATGTTCCAGCGCCTCTTTTCTCGTCATTTTCAATTTATAAAAAATATGATAGTCCGAACAGCTTACAAGAATTCCTGTCTCTTTTAATCCGATTTCTTTTACAAGTTCAAAATCTTTTTTGCTTGCTCTGATCCAGCTTGTAATCTCCGGAAATTTATACCCTTTTTCCAAACAGCGGTAAACGGCATCCCTGTCCTTTTTACTGTATAAAAAGAATTCGCTTTGCCGTACTTTTCCTTTCGGTCCGCCCAACCTGTGCAGATAATCATAGATTGTTACAATCTGTTCTGTCGTATACGGTGCTCTGGACTGCTGACCATCACGGAATGTTGTATCCGTGATCCAAATTTCATCCGGCATATTGTGAGGTACGATTCGGTCGTTAAATGCAATCTTCGGAATTTCGTCGTAATGAAATAAATTTCGAAACACATTCGGTGTATCTACGTCTACTAACGGATACATATGCTCCTCTAATTCCAGCAGGTTCGTATGTTTGTTTAAAAATACTTTTCTGTTTTCCATTAAGTTATCCTCCTCTGACTGCATCAGTCCTCATACATTGTTTACTTCAAATATATTTGTACCGCATTTTTGTATGCTTGTATAATTGTATACAAATATGCAAAATATGTCAACCTGTGTGAAATTATTTTTCTCAAATATTTTGCCTTTTTGAAAAAAGCAAGGAATCAAAAAAGAAAAGAGACTTCACCTCTTTTCTTTTTTATTATAAACACATTGATCAAACGATTATCTGATCACCCTTACTTTCAATACGCCTTCTACCGCCGCCAACTGTGCTTCCACATCTTCTGAAACAGTTCCGTCTACATCAAGCATTGTATATGCGTATTCTTTCCGGCTTTTGTTTGTCATGACTTCGATATTCATATTTTTTTCTGCCAAAAGAGTGGTAAACTGTCCGATCATATTCGGAATGTTTTTATGAAGGATTGTAATTCTCTCCCCTTCTCCTTTCGCTCCCATATCACAATCCGGGAAGTTTACAGAATGTGTGATATTTCCGTTTTCGAGGAAATCTTTCACTTCCGCAGCCGCCATCTTCGCACAGTTATCTTCTGATTCTTCTGTTGACGCTCCAAGATGCGGGATTACAATCGCACCGGTCACACCTACAATCTCTTTCGTCGGGAAATCCGTCACATAACGATGTACTTTCCCTGATACAAGAGCATCTACAATATCTTCCTGATTCACAAGAACATCACGGGCAAAGTTCAAAATAACAACGCCCTCCTTCATAAGGCTGATTGCATTTTTATCAATCATTCCTTTTGTATCTTCCAACGCAGGTACATGAACTGTTATATAATCGCATTCTTTATAAATCTCATCCACTGTCTTTGCATGATGAATATTACGGGACAATCTCCATGCCGAATCAACTGAAACATACGGATCGTATCCATAGACGTCCATGCCAAGATGAAGGGCTGCATTTGCCACAAGAACTCCGATCGCACCAAGTCCGATCACACCGAGTTTTTTTCCTTCCAATTCCGTTCCTGCAAAAGCTTTCTTCTTTTTCTCTGTAATCTTCGCGATATCGCCGTCCTCTTCATATTCCTGAACCCAGTTGATTCCGCCGATAATATCTCTTGCTGCCAAAAGCATTCCCGCGATCACAAGTTCTTTCACGCCATTCGCATTCGCTCCGGGAGTATTAAAGACAACAATTCCTTCATCTGCACAACGCTCAAGAGGGATATTATTCACCCCTGCACCTGCACGGGCAATGACTTTCAGATTTTTGTCAAACTCCATCTCATGCATCTTTGCACTCCGCACAAGAATCGCATCTGCCCCCTCTGCTGTATTTACATTCATATAATTGTCATCCAACTGATCAGTCCTACATTGGAAATCGGATTTAAGCAATGATATCTATACATAATTACGCATTCTCCTCTTCAAATTTTTTCATAAATTCTACCAGCGCCACAACGCCTTCATACGGCATTGCATTATAAATGCTTGCGCGCATTCCGCCGACAGTTCTGTGACCTTTCAGATTCTCCAGTCCTGCTTCTTTTGCTTCTTTTACAAATTTAGCGTCAAGATCTGCATCTCCTGTTACAAATGGAACATTCATAAGCGAACGATCTTTTTCCACTACCGTTCCCTTGAACATTTTACTCTGATCAAGAAAATCATACAACACTTTTGCTTTTTTCTCATTCTTCTCTTTGATCGCCTCAAGTCCTCCCTGAGCTTTCAGCCACTTGAATACCTTTCCGCAAATATAGATTCCATATGCCGGCGGTGTATTATAAAGAGATTTCGCGTCTGCATGTGTTTTGTATGTAAGCATCGTCGGTGTTCCCTCAAGTACGTCTTCTGTAATAAGATCTTCGCGAATGATTGCGATCACAACACCTGCCGGACCGATATTTTTCTGAACTCCTCCATAGATCATTCCATATTTCTCTACGTCAACCGGCTCAGAAAGGAAACAGGAGGACACATCTGCAATCAGTGTTTTTCCTTTCGTATTCGGAAGCTCTTTGAATTTTGTTCCATAAATTGTATTATTCTCACAAATGTACACATAGTCCGCATCCTCTGAAATCGGCAGATCAGAACAATCCGGAATATAAGAAAACGTCTGATCTTCAGATGAAGCAACACGATTTACCTTTCCGTATTTTTCCGCTTCTTTCGCCGCTTTTTTCGCCCACTGACCTGTAATGATATAATCAGCCACCCGATTTTTCATAAAATTCATCGGGATCATGGCGAACTGCTGGGACGCTCCGCCTTGCAGGAACAATACCTTATAATTATCCGGTATATTCATCAAATCTCTCAAATCCTGTTCCGCCGAATTGATGATCTCCTCAAATGCTTTCGAACGATGGCTCATCTCCATCACCGACATTCCTGTTCCGTTGTAATCGAGCATCTCTGCCGCCGCCTCTTTCAATACCTCTTCCGGCAATACAGCCGGTCCTGCTGAAAAGTTGTATACTCTGCTCATGTTCCTTCCTCCTGTTTTTATTAATTTACTTTTGTAATTACACATATGCCTGTTCAGGCGTTTACATGTCATCTTCATCGAACACTTCACTGATTGCTGCTCCCGGC
>CAJLUP010000045.1 GCA_905209865.1 uncultured Lachnospiraceae bacterium | reverse complement strand
ATTTTCCTTACGGAATGAGAGAAGGCAGCGTCGGTGACGGCGTTGTCTTTTTTTGCATGTACAAGAATGACTAATGAAAAATGAAGAAGCCTGTAAAGTCAAGACAGATAAACTTCTCTAGAAAACTGGTAAATAAATTCATAATTTCTAAAAAATGAGCGATACTAATAGAAGAAAATCACTACATTTTTTTACTTTTCAAAACAGGATGAGGATGTGTGGTGGCAATAAAAATACAAGAGCAGATTATGATCAATAGAAACTAGAATAAGGAGAAGAGAATATGAAAGCAACAGGGATTGTACGCAGAATTGATGATCTCGGGCGAGTTGTAATTCCGAAAGAGATTAGAAGAACGCTTCGTATACGCGAAGGAGATCCATTAGAAATATTTACCGACAGAGAAGGGGAAGTTATTTTAAAAAAATATTCTCCTATAGGCGAATTTGGAATGCCTGCAAAATTATATGCAGAAAGCTTATCGCAAACGATGGGATGCACAGTATGTATTACAGATACAGATCAGATTGTGGCTGTTTCGGGATCAGGGAAGAAAGAGCTGGAAGATCGGTTTGTAAGCAAAGAATTTCTTCAGGTTTTAAGAGAAAGAGAATCAGTGACGGCACAGGTAGGAGAGAGCGGATATATAAAAGTTACGGAAGAAATGAAAGAGTATGAAGATGAAGTTATTTCTCCCATTATCAGTGCCGGAGATGTAATAGGCGCAGTCGTTTTGCTGAATAAAGATAAGAAGAAGCAATTTGGAGAAGTTGAGCAAAGGGTCGCTTGCAGTGCGGCGGATTTTTTGGGAAAACAGATGGAATAGAGAAAGCTCTCGGAAAAGACAGGAAAGTGCAGGCATAAATCGTGACGGACAAACATATGCTTTATTAGTTAAAAATGTAGAATGAACGCATATGCAGGCTGTATTTTCAGAAAAAACGGAAAATATGGCGGATGATCCGAAACGGGAGGTTTGAGATGGAAGCAAAAGAATATGGAAATGCAGGAAAAAGGGCAATATGGTTCGTAAAATCACTTTTGTGCGGATATATTGTGACAGGACTTTTACTCCTGATATTGGCACTTATGCTTTATAAGTTTGGACTGAATGAGCAAAACGTCAATGCGGGAATTGTTTTGATCTATGTGATTTCGACGTTTTCAGCAGGGTTTGTGCTGGGGAAGCTTTCAGGAACGAAAAAATTTTTATGGGGTCTGCTTGCGGGAATGGCATATTTCCTGCTGCTTATGCTCATTACTCTTGGAATATACCATGCTTTTCAAGGTGATGTGCGAAATGTTCTTGTGACATTTCTCCTGTGTGCCGGAGGAGGAATGCTGGGCGGAATGATCGCCTGAAAATGAACTGCAGAAGGTGAGTGAAAGCGGAGGGGAGGCAGTGTTGAAGCGGGGAGGGAGGTAATCTTTCGGAGAGGTCAAAAAACTCTTTAAAAATGAAGCATACTGTGCTATAATTTTATGAGCATAATAATGTTCAGAAAATTAGGAGGACAGGACATGAAACATATCAAAACGTTAAATACACAGACACTTAATAACACAGTAAAGAAAGGCGGATGCGGAGAATGTCAGACATCATGCCAGTCAGCATGTAAGACGTCTTGTACTGTTGGAAACCAGACTTGCGAGCAGAAGAAATAATTAAAATATCGTAAGAATATGGGGCAATAAGGTGAAAAAGGCAGCGGTCTTTAAAAGCCGCTGCCTTATACTTGTTTGAACGAAATGAAAGAGAGGTACTTTTCGTGATACATTTGTATCAGAATAATGGATATAATATTGTGCTGGATGTCAACAGCGGAGCAGTACATGTTGTTGATAAAGAAGCATATGATGTCATTGGTGCACTGGAAGAGCAAAATGAATTCCATACGGCAGAGACATTAAAAAAAGAAGAAACTTTTGCATTTTTAAAATCAAAGTTTGAAAGTAGTTATTCAGAAGAAGATATAAAGGATATCTTGGAAGCTGTTATAACGCTTACAGAAGAAGGAAGACTTTTCACAAAAGATATTTACGAAGATTATATCGATGAAGTAAAGGAAAGAAAAACAGTTGTTAAAGCGCTTTGTCTTCATATCGCACATGACTGCAATTTGGCATGCAGATATTGTTTCGCAGAGGAAGGCGAGTATCATGGACGCCGGGCATTGATGTCATATGAAGTTGGGAAAAAGGCGCTTGATTTTCTGATTGCCAATTCCGGTAAGAGAAGAAATCTTGAAGTTGATTTCTTCGGTGGCGAACCGCTTATGAACTGGCAGGTTGTAAAAGATCTTGTCGCTTATGGACGGGAGCAGGAGAAGCTTCATGATAAACATTTCCGTTTCACGGTAACGACAAACGGCGTTCTTCTGAATGATGAGATCCAAGAGTTTGTCAATAAAGAGATGGATAATGTCGTACTCAGTTTGGACGGAAGAAAAGAAGTCAATGATAAGATGCGTCCGTTTAGAAACGGAAAGGGAAGTTATGATCTGATCGTGCCGAAATTCCAGAAACTTGCAGAGAGCCGGAATCAGGAAAAGTATTATATCAGAGGAACATTTACGAGAAATAATCTGGACTTCTCCAACGATGTGCTTCATTTTGCAGATCTTGGATTCGAACAGATTTCGATTGAACCGGTTGTAGGAGAAGATACTGATCCGTATGCGATCCGTAAAGAAGATCTTCCTCAGATTTTTGAAGAGTATGATAAGCTGGCGAAGATCATGGTCGAACGCGAAAAAAGCGGACGAGGATTTACGTTCTTCCACTTTATGATTGATCTGGAAGGCGGACCGTGCGTTTCTAAGCGATTGTCAGGATGTGGTTCAGGAACAGAGTATCTTGCGGTAACCCCGTGGGGAGATTTATACCCGTGCCATCAGTTTGTCGGACAGGAAGAGTTCCTTATGGGAAATGTTGATGAAGGGATCACACGCCCTGAGATAGCAGACGAATTCAGAGGATGCAGCGTATATTCAAAAGAAAGCTGCAGAAAATGTTTCGCAAGATTTTATTGCAGCGGAGGCTGTATGGCAAATTCTTATAAGTTCCATCACTCGATCAATGATACATATGAAGTAAGTTGTGAGATGGAGAGAAAACGTGTTGAGTGCGCGATTATGATCAAGGCGGCATTGGCAGATGCAGGCATCCGATAATCGGCAGTAGGTACGAAACACAGAAAAAGTACATGAGCGGACGCGTAAAAGCGTCTGCATAAATGTAGATAAAAAAGAAAAGTAAGAAAGGAAAAAAGTCATGAAAAAGAGCAGAGGTATATTAAGCCTTATTCTCGTGGCAGCACTTTCAGTCCTGCTCGGTGTGACTACAATCCACGGATTAGATTCTGAAGGAATGGGCGCAGCGAAAAATATTAATTTGGGACTGGATCTTGAGGGTGGAGTCAGCATTACATATCAGGTAAAAGGCGACAAACCGTCACAGGAAGACATGGATGACACTGTATATAAGATGCAGCGTCGTGTAGAACAGTACAGTACAGAGGCACAGGCATATCAGGAAGGCGACAATCGGATCAGTATCGAGATTCCGGGAGTAGAAGACGCAAACACAATCCTTGAAGAATTAGGACAGCCGGGATCACTGTATTTCATCAAGCATAAAGATGCAGATGGAAATGAAAACTACACACTTGGAGCAGAAGGATATGTATTAAATAAAACGATCGATGAGCTGAAAGCAAACGGTTCTATCGTTTTAACAGGTTCAGAAGTGAAATCTGCTACGGCAGGTACATGGGAGAACCAGCAGACAGGCAAAAAAGAGTACGGAGTAGATCTTACATTAAATGCAGACGGAACAGAAGCATTTGCGACAGCTACGACAGAAGCTTACAATAACGGCAACGATACGATCGCGATATATTATGACGGTGAGCTGATCAGCGTTCCGAGTGTAAACGCAATTATTGAGAACGGACAGGCTCAGATTACGGGATCGGCATCCTATGAAGAAGCAGATAATATTGCATCTACAATCCGTATCGGAGGGTTAAATTTGGAACTGGAAGAAATCAGTTCAAAAGTTGTCGGAGCACAGCTTGGTGAGGAAGCGATCAGCACAAGCCTTATGGCAGGAGCAATCGGTCTTGCAATCGTATGTTTGTTTATGATCTTTGTATACCTGCTTCCGGGATTTGCATCAAGTATCGCGCTTGTAATTTATACAGGATTAATTTTACTTTTGTTAAATGCATTTGATATTACGCTGACACTTCCAGGTATTGCCGGTATTATTCTTGGTATCGGTATGGCGGTAGACGCGAATGTTATTATCTTTGCCCGTGTGAAAGAAGAATTGTCGGCAGGAGCATCGGTTCATTCTGCCCTTCGTTCAGGATTCCATAAGGCAATGTCAGCAATCCTTGACGGTAATATTACAACGTTGATTGCTGCAGCGGTATTGTGGCTTAGAGGAAGCGGTCCGGTAAAAGGATTCGCCCAGACATTGGCGCTTGGTATCGTTGTTTCCATGTTTACGGCGCTTGTTGTGACAAGACTTCTTGTTTATTCTTTCTATGCGATCGGCATCCGCAATCCAAAAGTATACGGCAGAGTAAAAGAACCGAGAAAACCAATCGATTTCCTTGGAAAGAAGAAAGTATTCTTCGCGATTTCTATTGCACTTTGTCTCAGCGGATTTGTTGTTATGGGAATCAATTCTGCACGAGGTGTCGGAGCGCTTAACTACAGCCTTGATTTCGTAGGTGGTACAGCGACAACCGTTACATTCGATAAAGAGTATACG
Source organism: uncultured Lachnospiraceae bacterium (assembly GCA_905209865.1). Taxonomy (GTDB): domain Bacteria; phylum Bacillota; class Clostridia; order Lachnospirales; family Lachnospiraceae; genus Mediterraneibacter. The sequence continues at coordinate 7,882 of CAJLUP010000045.1, read as the reverse complement.
TTAGAAGAAGTTGACAGTCAGATGGTACCTGAACTTGAGAAAATTACAGGCGACAAGAATGTACAGGTACAGACTGTAAAAGGAACAAATCAAGTTGTATTTAAAACACAGACACTTGATCTTGAGAAGAGAGAAGCGTTTGAATCTTATATGCAGAATGATTTTGGAGTGACAGAAGAGATCACGACAGAAAATATCAGCTCAACGGTAAGTTCTGAGATGAGAATGGATGCAGTGATCGCGGTTGTTTTCGCAACGATCTTTATGCTTTTGTACATTTGGTTCAGATTTAAAGATATCCGTTTCGCTACGAGTGCGGTAGCGGCTCTTCTGCATGATGTGCTTATTGTACTTGCATTTTATGCGGTTGCCCGTGTTTCTGTAGGAAATACGTTTATCGCATGTATGCTGACAATCGTCGGATATTCAATCAACGCGACGATCGTTATCTTTGACCGTATCCGTGAGGAGATGAAGAACAGCTCCAAAAATGCAGATCTGAAAGAGCTTGTAAACCGTTGTATCACACAGACATTGACACGAAGCATATATACTTCCCTGACAACATTTGTTATGGTAGCAGTTCTTTATGTGATGGGAGTAAGCTCAATTAAGGAGTTCGCACTTCCGCTTATGGCAGGAATCGTTTGCGGAGCGTATTCATCTGTATGCATTACAGGAGCTCTCTGGTATATTATGAAGACCGGAAAGAGCGTGAAAGTTCAGACAGCATCCAAAGCGCCGGCAAAACAGATTGAAGATTCAAAATCAGAAAAAGAAGACGGAACAGCTCAGAATAATGCAGGTCAGAAAACTGCAAAAACAAAAAAGAAGAAAAAAAGAAAACATTAAAAAGTGAAAAAGAGTGAAAAGCTCTTTAAGGAAAATAAAGAAACCGGTTTCGAAACAGCAGCGTTTTGAGACCGGTTTTCTCTATGGCGATTTTTGTTGATCTGTGATACTATAATACAAGAAAATGCGCTGGTTATAATGGAGGAACCGATGATGGAACGTTGGTATATAACGATGAAAAAGGCAGATTTTGCCCGGATTGGAGCAAAGTACAATCTTTCTCCGATCATTGCCCGTCTAATCAGAAACAGAGATATTATAGAAGAGAATGAGATCGATTTTTATTTAAATGGAACGATTGCCGATCTGTATGACGGGATGCTGATGAAGGATATGGATAAAGCCATTGAGATCTTATCAGAGAAGATCCGGGAAGAAAAACCGATTCGTGTTATCGGAGATTATGATATTGACGGTGTGAATGCCTCCTACATATTAAGAGAAGGACTGAGCGGACTCGGCGCGGATGTGGATACGGATATTCCGGACAGGATCAAAGATGGATACGGTCTGAATAAAATGTTGATCGACAGGGCGTTGGAAGACGGGATTGATACGATTATTACGTGCGATAACGGGATTGCTGCTGCCGAGGAGATCGCTTACGGCAAAAAAAGGGGGCTTACTGTGATCGTGACAGACCATCATCAGGTTCCTTTTGTCGATATGAACGGAGAGCGGGAATACATATTGCCGCAGGCTGATGCGGTAGTAGATCCAAAGCGTTTTGACTGTGAGTATCCGTTTAAAAATTTATGCGGTGCGGCGGTAGCCTATAAACTCATTGAAGCGTTGTATAATGTTATGCTCCGCGATCCTGAAGATGTGGATTATCTTATGGAAAATGTGGCGATTGCGACAGTCGGCGATGTGGTGGATTTAAAAGGAGAAAACCGTATTTTTGTGAAACAAGGGATTGAGATGCTGAAGCGTACAAAAAATGAAGGGTTAAAAGCGTTGATTGAATGTACGGGCATCAAGCCGGAAGGACTGAATTCCTATCATCTTGGATTTGTTATCGGACCGTGTATTAATGCAAGCGGAAGGTTAGATACTGCGAAACGGGCGCTGGAGCTTTTAAGTGCGCGGACAAGGCGTGATGCGGTCATGCTGGCTGAAGATTTAAAAGCATTAAATGACAGCCGGAAAGAAATGACGGAAAGAGGCATCAAAGAAGCGGTAGAGATTATTGAGAGTACATCTCTGAAAGAAGACAAAGTGCTTGTAGTCTATTTGCCGGACAGCCATGAAAGTATTGCAGGGATTATCGCGGGAAGGATTCGGGAACGATATGGACGTCCGACGATTATTTTGACGAAGGCGGAGGAAGGCGTAAAAGGATCGGGACGTTCGATAGAAGAATATGATATGTTTACCGAGTTGTGTAAATGTCAGGCTCTGTTTACAAAATTCGGAGGACACAGGCAGGCGGCGGGCGTATCTTTGAAAGAGGAGAATATCCAGCGTTTCAGAGATACGATCAATTCTCTCTGCACATTGACGGAAGAAGATCTTCAAACGAAAGTTTTTATTGATATGCAAGTACCGTTTCCGTATTTGACAGAATCTCTGATCGAGCAGTTCGAGGTGCTTGAGCCTTTTGGACAAGGGAACAGAAGACCGCTGTTTGCGGAGAAAGATTTGAAAGTGCTTTGGCCGAAAATTGTCGGAAAGAATAGGAATGTTTTACAGTGCACTTTAGAAGATAAGCAGGGAAATCGTATGAGGGCGGTCTATTACGGGGATGTGGAAACGTGTCTGGAAGATATGCAGACCGGAAAAGTGACGGCCGTTACTTATTTTCCGTTAATTAATGAATATAAGGGAACACGAAGCATACAGCTTAAGATTGTAAATTACCAGAAGAAATGATATAATTAAACGATATTATAACTTTGTTAAATAAGCTGCAGGAGATAAGGGGGCTTTGCTATGGCAGGAACGGCGGAATATGAGGAATTAAATAAAAATTTAGAGATCGTGGACGGTCATGCGGTAAAAGCGCCGGAAGATTATCAGAATCCGGAGCAGCTTTATAATGTGCTTATCGAAAGGGTCAGAAAGTATCATCCATCGGCAGATATCACAATGATCGAAAAAGCCTATCAGATCGGCAAAGAAGCGCATCACGACCAGACGAGAAAATCAGGTGAACCGTACATTATCCATCCTCTCTGGGTAGGGATTATACTGGCGGATCTCGAGATGGATAAAGAGACGATCGTGGCAGGAATGCTGCATGACGCGGTGGAAGATACAGATATGACGCTGGACGATGTATCCCGCGAGTTTGGAGAGGAAGTTGCACTTCTTGTTGACGGCGTTACAAAGCTTGGTCAGTTGAATTATTCGCAGGATAAATTAGAAGTTCAGGCAGAGAATCTGCGAAAGATGTTTTTGGCAATGGCGAAGGATATCCGTGTCATTATCATTAAACTGGCAGACCGACTGCATAACATGCGCACGCTTGAATTTATGACTCCGGCAAAGCAGCAGGAGAAAGCGCGGGAGACGATGGATATTTATGCGCCGATCGCACAAAGGCTCGGTATTTCGAAGATCAAGACAGAACTGGATGACCTGTCCTTAAAGTATTGGAAACCGGAGGTTTATCATAATCTTGTGCGGGATCTGAACCGCAGAAAAACCGAGCGGGAAGAGTTCGTACAGCAGATTGTTGCCGAAGTTTCCAAACATATGAAAAACGCGCATATTGAGGCAAAAGTATATGGGCGTGTGAAACATTTCTTCAGTATTTATAAGAAAATGGTGAATCAAAATAAAACGCTGGATCAGGTGTATGACCTGTTTGCGGTGCGTATTATTGTTGATTCCGTAAAAGACTGTTATGCGGCGCTTGGCGTGATCCATGAGATGTATACGCCGATCCCGGGACGTTTCAAAGATTATATTGCAATGCCGAAACCGAATATGTATCAGTCTCTCCATACGACGCTTATGGGTCCTTCAGGACAGCCGTTTGAGATTCAGATCAGGACAGAGGAGATGCATAAGACGGCAGAATATGGTATTGCGGCTCACTGGAAATACAAAGAAGGCGGAGATTCGGCAAAGAGTATGGAATCTCAGGAGGCGAAACTGAACTGGCTTCGTCAGATTTTGGAATGGCAGAGAGATATGTCCGATAATCGGGAGTTTCTAAGTCTGTTAAAAGGAGATCTGGATCTGTTCGCTGAAGATGTCTATTGTTTTACGCCGAACGGGGATGTGAAGAATCTGCCGAACGGTTCTACTCCGGTGGACTTTGCCTATGCGATACACAGCGCCGTGGGAAATAAAATGGTCGGCGCGAGGGTGAATGGAAAACTTGTCAATATCGACTATAAGATACAAAACGGAGACAGGATTGAGATCCTTACTTCACAGAATTCAAAAGGGCCAAGCAGAGACTGGCTGAATATTGTCAAGAGCACACAGGCGAAAAATAAGATCAATCAATGGTTCAAGAAGGAATTTAAAGAAGATAATATTATTCGGGGAAAAGAGCTGATCGTTTCGTATTGCAGAGGAAAATCAATTAATCTTCTGAATATTTTGAAACCAAAGTATCAGCAGATCGTACAGAAAAAGTACGGATTCCGGGATTGGGACGCTGTTTTGGCGGCAATCGGTCACGGAGGCTTAAAAGAAGGTCAGGTTGTAAACAGACTTTTTGAAGAATATGAGAAAGAGCATAAGAAAGAGATCACGGACGAGACGATCCTTGAGAAGATTTCAGAAGCAAATTCTCAAAAAGTTCATATTGCGAAATCAAAGAGCGGCATTGTTGTAAAAGGGATCAATGATATGGCGGTACGTTTTTCAAAATGCTGCAATCCTGTTCCCGGAGATGAGATTGTCGGGTTTGTTACAAGAGGAAGGGGCATGTCAATCCACAGGACGGACTGTATCAATATGCTTCATCTTTCCGATGCAGAGAGGGCGCGCCTGATTGATGCGGAATGGGAAGATCCGTCTGAGACTGAAGGAGGCGGAAAATATCTGGCGGAACTTAAGATGTACGCAAATGACAGACAGGGATTTCTTATGGATATTTCAAAAGTATTTACAGAAGCGAAGATCGATGTGAAGTCTATGAACGTCCGTACAAGCAAAAAAGGAACTGCGACGATCGATATGGGATTTATTGTAAATGGAAGAGAAGAACTCCATGCAATAATCGAGAAGCTGCGTCAGCTCCAGGGAGTTCTGGATATCGAGAGAACAACCGGCTGATTCCGAGCGGATATGAGCAGAAAGAGAAGCGGCTCTATGCAGAAGCAGCAGGAATAAAACGATTGTTTAAACAGATCGTTTGACAAGTGTCAGAATGAATAAGAAGGAGAGACAGATCATGCGCATTGAAAGATTTGTACTCGGACCGGTTGGGACGAACTGCTATTTAGTGATAAACGAAGCTGCCTCAGAATGTTTCGTTGTAGATATGGCAGATTGTCCGACAGAGTTTGTAAAGAAGATAAAAGATGCCGGACTTTGTGTGAAAGCAGTGCTTTTGACACATGGACATTTTGATCATATTATGGGATTAGATCATTTTGTGGAAAATTTCGAATGTCCGGTATACGCATATGAAGCGGAAGAAAATATTTTGTGCGATTCGATGCTGAATGCGTCGGCAACGATGCTTGGACAGCCGTATGTGTTTCAAAAAGCAGAATATGTAAAGGCGGGCGCGAAGATAGAGGCTGCGGGTTTTGAAGTGGATGTGATCCCAACACCCGGACATACAGAAGGCGGATGCTGCTATTATCTTGAGAAAGAGAATGTGCTGTTCAGCGGAGATACACTTTTTTACGGTTCTATCGGAAGGACAGATCTTCCGACAGGAAGCGGAAGCAGACTCGTTCGTTCCGTAAGAGAGCGACTTATGATCCTCCCGGAAGAGACGAAGGTGTATCCGGGGCATATGGAAGAGACGACGATCGGTTATGAGAAGAGACATAATCCTTTTATATAGGAAAGATAAACAGTTAGAAATAGTAGGAAATGGGAAGAGACGATGATTGAAATATCAAGTAAGAAGAACAAGTACACATATAATGTATATCATCTTGTAAAAGCCTTTTTCCCAAATGAGGAGATCATACAGAGTGTGGACGAGAAGCAGGAATCTCTTGTGGCGCTGAAGCTGCCCGGAGGGTCTTGCTTTTCCATTGCGCCTGAGGAGGCAAAGGAGTCTGTTGGAGATCTTTCCGAATTTGAGACGGAGGAAGCAAAAGAGCAGGCGATAAAAAAAGAACTGACCCGCCTGTTATACCGATATCTTGAACAACAGACGGGAACAGCTCTTGCGTGGGGAACGCTTACAGGAGTGCGGCCGACAAAACTTGCCATGACAAAATTGGAACAGTGTGACTCTATGGAACAAGCAGATGCGGCCCGTATCGCTGCCGGATGGTTTCAGGACGAATTTTTTGTCAGTAAAGAAAAGGCGCAGCTTGCGTGTGAGATCGCAATGCGGGAAAAGAAACTTTTGTCCAAATTGGATTATAAGGATGGGTTTAGTTTATATGCAGGCATTCCGTTTTGTCCAAGCGTATGTTCTTACTGTTCTTTTAGTTCTTCGCCGATCGCGGAGTGGAAAGACAAGGTGGAAAGTTATCTTTCTGCGCTTCTCAAAGAAATCAGGGCAATCGGGAAGATGGCGCAGGGTCATAGACCGGATAGTGTATATATCGGAGGGGGAACGCCGACTACTTTAGAAGCAGGGCAGCTGGACAGACTTCTGCGGACGATCGTGGACAATTTTGATCTGTCAAATATACTTGAGTTTACAGTAGAAGCCGGAAGGCCGGATAGTATTACTGAAGAAAAGCTGGCAGTGATCCGAAAATATCCGGTGACAAGGATTTCTATTAATCCGCAGACTATGCAGCAAAAGACACTGGATCTGGTCGGAAGAAAGCATACAGTATCACAGACGAAAGATGCGTTTTATATGGCTCGGAAGATGGGATTTGAGAATATTAATATGGATCTGATCGGGGGGCTTCCGGGGGAAGATGCTGCCGATATGGAAGATACGCTGCGGCAGGTGGAAGAACTTCATCCTGACAGTCTGACAGTTCATGCACTGGCAATTAAGCGGGCGGCTAAGTATGGACAGGAAAGAAGAAAGCAGGATCTTCATTCTGAAATTTCTCAGATGGTAGAATCGGCTGCAGGCTGCGCGGAGCGGATCGGGTTGAAGCCGTATTATTTGTATCGACAGAAGAATATTGCAGGAAATTTTGAAAATGTCGGTTATGCAGAACTTGACAAAGCCGGAATATACAATATACTGATTATGGAAGAAAAACAGACGATACTGGCTGCCGGAGCGGGAGCATCGACAAAGATATTGCTCAAAGATCCGATTCGGACCGAAAGCGGAAAAGAGATTAATTTAGTCCGCTGTGAAAATGTGAAAAATATTACAGAATATATCAGCAGGATCGATGAAATGATAGAACGAAAAGGAGAATGGTTATGGCGCTGAAAAAGAAACCGGTTACAGGCATGAAAGACATGATGCCGGCGGAAATGGAAGTTCGGGATTATGTCATCAGTCTCATTAAAGAGACGTATAAAACATTTGGATTTTCCTCTATGGAAACTCCCTGTGTGGAGCATATTGAAAACTTGTGCAGCAAGCAGGGCGGAGATAATGAAAAGCTGATTTTCAAGATTTTAAAAAGAGGAGAAAAATTAAAACTTGATACGGCGAAAGAGGAGGCAGACCTTGTAGACGGCGGACTGCGTTACGATCTGACTGTTCCGCTTTCAAGGTATTATGCAAATCATGCAAATGAACTGCCGTCACCGTTTAAAGCGCTTCAGATGGGAAATGTATGGAGAGCGGATCGTCCGCAGAGAGGACGTTTCCGTCAGTTTATGCAGTGCGATATCGATATTCTCGGAGAACCGTCGAATCTTGCAGAGATCGAACTGATCCTTGCGACAACGGCGCTGCTTGGGAAACTGGACTTTAAGAATTTTACGATCCGTATCAATGATCGTCGTTTTTTGA
>CAJLUP010000044.1 GCA_905209865.1 uncultured Lachnospiraceae bacterium | reverse complement strand
ACGGTGCTACAAAGACTGCTGAGGTTCTTGATGCGATCAAAGCTACAGGTTACAAATATTCCACACGTGCAGCCATGACTGTTGCCATTGCCGATATGACAGTTCCGCCTCAGAAACCGGAAATGATCAAACAGGCTCAGGATACTGTAGACCTTATCACAAAGAACTATAAACGTGGTCTTATCACCGAGGAAGAGCGTTACAAAGAAGTTGTTGATACATGGAAGAAGACTGACGATGAGCTTACACATGCTCTGCTGACAGGTCTTGATAAATACAACAACATCTTCATGATGGCTGACTCCGGTGCCCGTGGTTCCGATAAACAGATCAAACAGCTTGCAGGTATGCGAGGACTGATGGCCGATACAACCGGTCACACCATCGAGCTGCCTATCAAGTCTAACTTCCGTGAAGGTCTTGACGTACTGGAATACTTCATGTCTGCCCATGGAGCTCGAAAAGGTATGTCCGATACCGCTCTTCGTACAGCCGATTCAGGTTACCTGACAAGACGTATGGTTGACGTTTCTCAGGATCTGATCGTACGTGAGACAGACTGCTGTGAAAACAGAGATGAGATCTCAGGTATGTATGTAGAATCTTTTGTAGATGGTAAAGAAGAGATCGAAGGACTTCAGGAGCGTATCACAGGTCGTTTCTCCTGTGAGACAATTAAGAATAAAGATGGCGAAGTTATCGTAAAAGCCAACCATATGATCACACCGAAACGTGCTGCCCGCATCATGAAAGAAGGCGTGGACAACCAGACAGGCGGATCTATCGAGAAAGTTAAGATCCGTACAATCCTTACATGTAAATGTAAAGTTGGTATCTGTGCGAAATGTTACGGTGCGAACCTTGCAACCGGCGAGCCGGTACAGGTTGGTGAATCTGTCGGTATCATCGCTGCTCAGTCTATCGGTGAGCCAGGTACACAGCTTACCATGCGTACTTTCCACAGTGGTGGTGTTGCCGGTGGAGATATCACACAGGGTCTTCCTCGTGTCGAGGAGCTTTTTGAGGCAAGAAAGCCGAAGGGTCTTGCGATCATCACAGAATTTGCCGGAAGAGCAACGATTTCAGATACGAAGAAGAAACGCGAGATCATTGTTACAAATGATGAGACAGGCGAGTCAAAAGCATACTTGATTCCATATGGTTCCCGTATTAAAATACAGGACGGTGTGATGCTTGAAGCCGGAGATGAGTTGACAGAAGGTAGTGTGAATCCGCATGATATTCTGAAGATCAAAGGGCTCAGAGCGGTTCAGGATTACATGCTTCAGGAAGTACAGCGTGTATATCGTCTGCAAGGTGTTGAGATCAATGATAAGCATATCGAAGTGATTGTTCGTCAGATGCTGAAGAAAGTTCGCATTGAAGAAAAAGGCGATACAGAATTCCTTCCGGGAACAATGGTTGACGTTCTTGAATTCAATGAAGTGAACGAGCGTCTTGAAGAAGAAGGAAAAGAGCCGGCTACAGGCGAGCAGATCATGCTTGGTATTACGAAAGCGTCTCTTGCAACAGACTCCTTCCTGTCGGCAGCGTCCTTCCAGGAGACAACAAAAGTTCTTACAGAAGCGGCGATCAAAGGAAAAGTCGATCATCTTGTCGGTTTGAAAGAAAACGTAATTATCGGTAAACATATTCCGGCAGGTACGGGTATGAAAAAATACCGTGACGTAGCGCTGAATACAGACGCAAGAGCAGAAGCATTGTCAGAAGAAGAGTTTGAGATAGAGGAAGATGCAGAAGCAGATCAGACTGATGTTCTTGATGCAGATGCAGAATTTACAGATGAAGCATTGGAAGTAGATGAAACAGAAGAAACAGTTGAAGCGGCTGAAGAGGAAACTTCTTCAGAAGAATAAAAAGACGTTTGTTTTGATGCTGGATCGTCTATATTGAACTGAAAAACAGGTCATAAGACAAAATAAAAACTCCGTATACAGACCCGGAATAGAAACCGGTAATGTATACGGAGTTTTTGCAATGTTTTATTTAGTCATAAAGAGAAGCTCCGAATCGGATTTTCCGATAGATCTTCTGAAGAATTACGAGAGGAAGGCTGATTATGATGTAGAGTGTGGAAAAAACACCGACAGAACCTCCAATTATCATAAGTAAAATTAAACCGATATTCATTTTGGGTCACTCCTTAAAATAAATTCTGCGGCTTTGTGTACAGAAAATGATTCTGCGTTACAAAGCGGACTGCAGTAAAAACAAATCAGTCTCTATTTTAAAGGAGTGAAGCACAGAATGGAATAAAGCGGCAAAGACCTTAGCGGATTTTTAGCATCTATGCGCGTTATTCATCCTCGTCTTCTGCCATCCGGTAACCGACGCCGACTTCGGTAAAAATATATTGAGGCTGGGCAGGATCCTGCTCTATTTTGCGGCGGATATTTGCCATATTGACACGGAGAATTTTATTATCGTCATCGGCGTAAGGTCCCCATACGTTTGCAAGGATTGCGGCATAAGTAATGACTTTTCCGGAGTTCTGTGCTAAATAGGCGACAATTTTGTATTCGATCGGGGTTAGATGGATCGGTTTTCCGTGGATTGTCAGAAGTCTCTTGGAAAAATCAAGTGTCATATCCTTATGTTTGTAAGAACGTATATAGAAGGTGCTGTCTGTGAGCAGACGATTACTGTGGCGCAAAGAAGCGCGGATACGTGCAAGAAGCTCAGACGTCCCAAAAGGTTTTGTTATATAGTCATCAGCGCCCAGATCAAGAGCCGCGACTTTTTCGCGCTCGGCAGTACGGGCGGAAATGACAATGATAGGGGTGCTGGTCCAAGTGCGGACTTCCTGAATGATCGAACATCCGTCAATATCAGGAAGTCCGAGGTCAAGGAGGATGATATCCGGACAGCGGGAACGGGCTGTTTCAAGTCCTTGCTTACCGGTATTGGCGTAAAGTACCTGATAATCATGCCGTTTCAGTACCTTTCCCATGAAAGTCTGTATATTTTTTTCATCTTCAATAATCAAAACAGAAAATTTAGGCATTGGTTATACTCTCCTTTTCTTTTGGAAGTGTGAAGGTAAATTCAGCGCCATGTCCGTGGTTAGAAGCATGGATTTCACCTTCGTGGGCTTCGATGATCGTTTTGCAGATTGATAATCCAATTCCGATTCCTTTATGGTGGTCTGTATGGTTACCAAAGCTGCGCTGCCCTTCAAATATGTAGGGTAGTTGTTCAGGGGCGATTCCGTTTCCATAATCACGAATGCAGAATGAGATACAATTCTTTTCCGGTGTGATGATCAAATCAATATGTTCTGTACTCCCGGAATGAACTGCGGCATTTTCCATCAGATTAATGAGAACCTGTTCGATGAGAGTTGCATCCATAGGAATCATGAGAAAATCATTCGGCATATGTACTTTGATACGAATATCCGGTATACGCTTCTGAAGCCTCTGAATCGCCTCAGAAATGACTTCTTCTACAACCTCCGGGGATTTCTTTACCTTGTCATGGGAATTGTTGTCTATGCGCGTAATTGTGAGCAGATTTTCAACCATATTTAACAGCCATTCGGAGTCTTCTTTAATGTTGTTGACAAGTTCGGTGCGCTCATATTCCGTCAGATCTGAACTGTTCTCCAAATAGGAAGAGGACGATCCAATAATGCCTGTAAGCGGTGTGCGGAGATCATGTGATACAGCGCGAAGCAGATTCGCCCGAAGTTTTTCCTTGTCGGCTTCGACTAGAGCTTTTTCCTTTTCAGCCGCAGCTTTTTGCTGCTGTTTCAGGGAAGTTGTCGTTGCACTTGTGATCAATGTAATCGCAAGCATTCCGATAAAGGTTACGGGATATCCGTCCAATGAAAAATTAAATTTAAAAAATGGATAGGAAAAAAGAAAATTAACGGCAATGACGCAGAATACAGAGGCAACAATGCCATATATATAACCAGAAGTTTTAAGGGCGGTCAAAATGAGCGCAAGGGTATAGATCACGGCAATATTAGCCGAATTTTTATTCCCGAAATAAAAGAAACAAAAAGAGACGGCAGTTGCGGTGAGAAGCATGAAAATCGTAAATATTGTGTCAGAAATAATATTTTGTCGTTCTGTTTTTTCGTGATATCTGTTCATAGTATATTAAAAAAGCATGGAGAGCGGTCTTAGACCGGCTCTCCGTTTTTGTATTTCTGAAGAACATGCTGGATTCTTTCGTTCGGGCTTAAGATAGAACTGAGAGATCCGTCATGATTTAAAGTATCGATGATCAGAGCGATATATTTGCTCATATCACAGTTGATATAATACGGTTTAGACAAAAGCTCCGGTGTCTGGTAGATCAGGTTCGTTGTGAGGATACCATTGATGATACCATCGTTGTAAGCTTTGTCGAATTTTTCCATTCCGTTTGTAAACAGACCGAATGTAGCGGCTGCATAGATTCGTTTTGCTTTGCGCTGCTTTAATTCTGTGGCAACGTCGATAATGCTGTCTCCTGAAGAGATCATGTCGTCAATGATGATGACATCTTTTCCTTCTACAGAAGAACCGAGGAATTCGTGAGCAACGATCGGGTTGCGTCCGTCTACGATTTTTGTGTAATCGCGGCGTTTATAGAACATACCCATATCAAGTCCGAGTACATTGGCAAGATATACAGCGCGGTTTGTTCCTCCTTCATCCGGGCTGATTGCCATCATATGGTCCGCATCGATCTGTAAGTCTTTGACATTGCGGAGCAGACCTTTTATAAACTGGTATGTCGGAGACACTGTTTCAAATCCGTTCAGCGGGATCGCGTTTTGTACACGCGGATCATGTGCGTCAAAAGTAATGATGTTTTCGACTCCCATGCGTACAAGTTCCTGCAGAGCAAGAGCACAGTCCAGTGATTCACGGGAACTTCTCTTGTGCTGACGGCTTTCATATAAAAACGGCATGATAACATTGATGCGGCGTCCTTTTCCGCCAATGGCAGCAATGATTCTCTTTAAGTTCTGGAAATGATCATCAGGAGACATGTGATTTGTCTTTCCGGCAAGAGAGTAAGTAATGCTGTAATTACATACATCTACCATAAGATACAGATCCTTTCCGCGAACGGACTCTCCGAGAACACCTTTTGCCTCTCCTGAACCAAAACGCGGAACTCGGGCATCAAGAAGATAAGAATCCTTTTCATATCCTGAAAATGCAATATCATCACGAAAAGCATGTGCACTTTCGTGTCTCCATTTTACAAGATAGTCATTTACTTTCTTTCCGAGTTCTTCGCATCCCGTAAGGGAAATAAGACCAAGACTTCCTACCGGAATATTTTCCAAAATTCGTTCTGTTCGGCGTAACATTAATGTACCTCCCTGTTTTTTAATTTTTTCTTGATTCGTATATCATCACCGATTATCTTTAACAACGTATAATTGCTTGTGATTCTCGAGAAAGAACGCTCTGTGTACAGATCTGCAAGCGATTCAAGAGAAAGATTTGTTGAGATGATCGTTGACTTCTTATGGATGAGGCGTTCATTGATACATGTAAAAAACTGTGCGGCAATAAACGCGTTTGTGTACTCGCTTCCGAGATCATCTATTATAAGAAGATCACAGTTGAAAATATAGTCATTTCTGTTCTTTGCATCGACATCATTGCGGTCAAATTTTGACTGTGTGAGTACACTGAAAAGCTGCGGAGCAGAGAAATAAAGCACGGAAAATTCTCGTTCCATGATTTCTCTTGCAATGCAGGTTGAAAGGAACGTTTTTCCTACTCCTACGCTTCCGTAGAAAAAAAGATTATTGAAGTCCTTTCCAAAATGATCTATAAATCGATGGCAGACAGCTAAAGTTTCTTCCATCATAGTGCGGGCATTTTTTCCCGTTGTTTTATCATACTGGGAAGCAGGATAAAAATCAAGGTCAAAATAGTCGAAAGATGCTTCTGTCGGAAATTCTTTAATATTAGACTGTTCATATAAAAGCCCGATAACAGAACGTTTGAAACAGTGACATTTTTCGTTTCCGATATATCCGGTATCCTTACAGTCCGGACAATCATAGATCGGTTCAAGATAATCCTCGGGAAATCCGGCAGAAGTGAGCAGTTTTTTCTTACTCTGACGGAGAATCTCAAGTTCTTCTTTCAGGGATGTCAGCGCTTTAGGATCACCGTTCAACAGTTTCTTCCCGTATTGAACGGAAAGGATGGAAATGGATTCATCCAGCGACTTAAATTCCGGAAGCTTCTCATATACTTCTTCATAACGTTTTGTTTGGATATCGTGGTTTTTCAGGCGTGTCTGTTCATATTCCCGCATCAGTGCATAATATTGTGAATTTTTAAGTGCCATGAAAATACTCCTTCTATCGTGCCGTTTCTGTAACAACAGCGAATATTAATTGCTTTTCAACAGCTGTTCCTCAAGAGATTCCATATCATAGCTGCGGCGTTCAAAATTGTTGAGATTTTTAGTCAGTGGTTTTGGACGCGCTGCGGATCTTGCTGCTGAGGTCTGCTTTTGATGTGCTTCGTCAAGTGCGGTAATGTCTTTCAGATGACGAATATTATGTTCATGCCATTTCGTTAAAATAGAATCGGCATATTCAAAGCTGGGCTGATGAGTAGCGGTAATCGTCCGTCTGCATGCTTCTGCGATAATATCCGAGGTGAATGCATACTGTTCGGACCATTTTTTTATAAATTCCAGTTCCGAAGCAGCAGGACCGCGGCCTTTGATACCGAATGCATTCAGTACGGTGTAGCAGCATCTTGAATAGAGCATAGATTGTTCTTTTGCCTGTGAAACAGTTTCGATTCCTTCTTCTACCCATGAAAAAGCAACTTTTTTAATGTAGTGGATATTTTTATGTCCGTTTTCCACACAGGATTCAATCAGGTATTCAATCAGATCTGCCGACATATGCAGTGTATCATAAAAATAAGTGATTGTCTCCATTTCAGTATGTGTTAATGTCTTTCCCAAATATTGTTCGGCAATAAACAGGAGAGATTTGATTTCTTTTTGAGCCCGGAATTCATCGATGGCAACGGCTTTTTGTACTGTCGCTTTTAATACAGAGCGAGCCGGAGCAGCTGACGGCGATATGATTTCTTCCTTATGTACAGGACAAGCTGTATTTTTCAGTGTATCTGTATCGGATGCAGGTACGTCTGAGCCGGCCTGTAAAGAAACCCGGCATTCAGATTCAGACTGCTGTGTGATCTGAACAGACTGCGATTGAACGGATTGAACAGTCTCTTGAAGCTCAAGAGCAGTGAGCTTGCCGTCGGCATCATATTCTGAACGAAGAAGTCCTTCGGATTCCCAGTATCTAAGTGCGCGCAGGATGTCTTTTTCAGTGTTGTTGAGACAGTCTGCGATCATAGAAAGTGTCAGCTTGGAAGAACAACTGTTAACATGGCGGAGAAGGAAAAGATAGACTTTCACAAATTCGCCGTTTGCGTTAATCATATAATTGTCGATAAAATCGTTTGGAAGCAGTGTTGCGTTTGTCTGAAATTTATTTTTTAGTGTCAGTGTGTTCATAGATATCCCATCCTGTTTTATCATTCCTAAATCTTTCTGTAAATTGCATCTTAATTGTTCAGTGTTCTTTTTGGGCAAATCCGTGTGAGGATCGTTTTAGCTTATGGATATGCATGGACTGAACAGGGGTTAACAAAAAGCGGACATGGAATCCGCTTTTGTCAGGTGTTTCTTATATTTTATCATTTTACAGTTGCGTTAAAAAGAGAATTTTTGTTGGTAACTCCCTCTTTTTTGTAGATAACTATGTGAAGAACTTGTGAATAAGTGCTGTGATGCCTATTTCAGCAGATCCTCGCCGATCGTAACGACATCTCCGGCGCCCATTGTGATCAGCAGATCACCGGGGCGGCAGTTCTCTTTCAGAAAGTCTTCGATCTGAGAGAAACTTGGAAAATAATGTGTGTCCGTTCCAAGCTTTGCTGTTTCTTTTGCAAGGTCTTCAGAGGAAATGCCTAAAGTATCCGTTTCTCTTGCTGCAAAAATATCGGCGAGCACGAGGTGATCGGCATGCGAAAGTGCCTCTGCAAACTCATGAAAGAACGCTTTTGTTCTTGTGTAAGTATGTGGCTGGAATACACACCAGACACTGTTGTGAGGGGAATGCTGAGCCGCTTTTAACGTAGCGTAAATTTCGGTCGGGTGATGTGCATAATCATCGACAATGGTCACTCCGTTAAATTCTCCTTTGTACTCAAAACGACGATCTGTTCCGGTAAAGGATAAAAGTCCCTTTTTCGTAACTTCCATCGGAATTTCGAGAATATCTGCAACAGCGATGGCAGATAAAGCGTTTGAAACATTGTGATCTCCGGTTACGGAAAGCTGGATATGATCTGTGTGTTTGCCATGGCGGATCAAATCAAATGCCACATGTCCGTTTTCATCATAAGTAATGTGATCTGCGCTGTAATCAAAGCTGCCGTTTGTTCCATAAGTTATGACGTTGCAGGAAAGTCCTTCGTATATTTCGGAATGCTCTTTAATTTCGCCGTTGATAACAAGCGTTCCGTCATCAGGAAGCAGTTCTGCAAACTGATGGAAGGAATGGCGGATATCTTCTAAATCTTTAAAGAAATCAAGATGATCTTCTTCAATGTTAAGGATTACGCTGATCTTCGGGAAGAAATGCAGAAAACTGTTTGTATATTCGCATGCTTCTGTAATAAATGTGCCTGAATTCCCGACGCGGATATTTCCGCCGATTGCTTTTAAAATACCGCCGACTGAAATTGTCGGGTCAAGATCACCTTCCAGTAAAATGTGAGAGATCATGGAAGTTGTCGTTGTCTTTCCATGTGTTCCTGAAACGGCGATCGGTGTATCATAATTTTTCATAAGCTGTCCGAGCAGTTCGGCGCGGGTCAGCATCGGAATTTTCAAAGCGACTGCTTCGATCAGTTCAGGATTACTTCTGTTAATAGCTGCTGTGTAAACAACGCAGCCGATATCCGGCGTAATATTTTCAGCTTTCTGTCCGTAGATGATCTGAGCGCCTTCGGATATCAGTTTTTTCGTTAAAGGTGATTCTTTTGTATCAGAACCGGATACGGTGAAACCTTCTTTCAGAAGAATTTCAGCAAGTCCGCTCATGCTGATACCTCCGATACCTATAAAATGAATATGGATCGGTTCATTAAAATCGATTTTATACATAAGGAGTCCTCTTTTCTTTTCTCATCTCGATGAGTTGAAACCATTCTTTTTATATGTGGAACAATTTTTTTGAAATTTTAGTCATAAAATATCATAGCCTACTATATTATACTATATATGCAAAAAATTGAAAGAAGTTCTTTTTGTGCGAAATAAACAAAAAGTTAAAAATGTTAAAGAAAAAATTGTAAAAAATGCTTGGATAAACATGAAAGTATGGTATAATGAATGTATCTAACTAGAAATGAGGTGACGTAATGTTTAAAAAAGAAATGATTGCTATGCTTTTGGCCGGTGGGCAAGGCAGTCGCTTGGGGGTTTTAACGGCAAAAGTTGCGAAACCTGCTGTAGCATTTGGAGGGAAATACCGTATTATAGATTTCCCGTTGAGTAACTGTATTAATTCGGGAATTGATACAGTCGGTGTGTTAACACAATATCAGCCGCTGCGGCTCAATACTCATATCGGTATTGGCATTCCGTGGGATTTGGACAGAAATGTCGGAGGGGTATCGATCCTGCCTCCTTATGAAAAGAGTTCAAACAGTGAGTGGTATACCGGTACTGCAAATGCAATTTATCAGAACCTTGATTATATGGAGACGTATAATCCGGATTATGTGCTTATTCTTTCAGGAGATCATATTTATAAAATGGATTATGAAGTGATGCTTGATTTCCATAAAGCGAATAATGCAGATGTGACGATTGCAGCAATGCCGGTTCCGATCGAAGAAGCAAGTCGATTCGGTATAGTTGTCACAGATAATGACAGCAGAATTAAAGAATTTGAGGAAAAGCCGGAGAAACCAAGCAGTAATTTGGCATCAATGGGTATTTATATCTTTAGCTGGCCGGTGTTGAAGGAAGCGCTTATTAAGTTAAAAGACCAGCCGAACTGCGATTTTGGAAAACATATTATTCCATATTGCCATGGCAAAGGGGACAGGCTTTTTGCATATGAGTACAATGGTTATTGGAAAGATGTCGGAACATTAAGTTCTTACTGGGAAGCAAACATGGAACTGATCGATATCATTCCGGAGTTTAATTTATATGAAGAATTCTGGAAGATCTATACGAACAGCGCGAATATTCCACCTCAGTATATCGCACAGGAAGGTGTAGTGGATCGGTGTATTATCAGTAACGGAACAGAGGTGTACGGAGAGTTACATAATTCGGTTTTAGGCGGAAGCGTTGTTGTCGGAAAGGGCAGCGTTGTTCGTGACTCTATTATAATGCAGGGCGTGACGATCGGAGAAAACTGTGTTATTGATCGGGCGATTATAGCAGAGGATACTGTGATCGGAGATAATGTTGTGATCGGTATCGGAAGCGATGTGCCGAATAAAACGAAACCAAATATTTACAGCGGAGGACTTGCAACGATCGGTGAGAATTCTGTGATTCCGTCAAACGTGCAGATTGGGAAAAATACTGCCGTCAGTGGTGTGACTGTAGCGGAAGATTACGAGGATGGCGTACTGGCAAGCGGTGAAACCTTGATAAAGGCAGGTGAGAGAGTATGAGAGCAGTAGGACTTATTTTAGCAGGAGGAAACAACAGGAGAATGCGTGAGTTGACTGCGAAAAGAGCAGTGGCTGCAATGCCGGTGGCAGGAAGTTACCGGGCGATTGATTTCGTACTCAGCAATATGACAAATTCTCACATTCAGAAAGTTGCGGTGCTGACACAATATAATGCCAGATCGCTGAACGAGCATCTGAATTCTTCAAAATGGTGGGATTTCGGAAGAAAACAGGGCGGATTGTTTGTGTTTACCCCGACGATTACGGCAGATAACGGCTACTGGTACAGAGGAACGGCGGATGCCATTTATCAGAATCTTGATTTCCTGAAAAAATGTCATGAACCGTATGTGATCATTACTTCAGGAGATGCCGTTTATAAGATGGATTATAATAAAGTTCTTGAATATCATATCGCGAAGAAGGCAGATATTACAGTTGTGTGTAAAGATCTGGAGCCCGGCGAAGATGCGACCAGATTCGGAACAGTTCGCATGAATGAGGAGTCAAGGATTGAGGAGTTTGAAGAGAAACCTATGGTAGCTCATTCTCAGACAATCTCTACAGGAATCTATGTTCTTCGCAGAAGACAACTGATTGATCTGATCGAGCATTGTGCGGAAGATGAGCGACATGATTTTGTAAATGATATTTTGATCCGTTATAAAAATCTGAAGAAAATATACGGATACAAAATTAACAGTTATTGGAATAATATTTCCACTGTGGATGCATATTATAAGACGAATATGGATTTCCTGAAACCGGAAGTGAGAAATTACTTTTTCAGGAAACTTCCAAGCGTGTATTCAAAGGTGAGCGATCAGCCGCCTGCAAAATATAATCCCGGAGCGGTTGTTAAGAACAGCCTTGTTGGCAGCGGAAGTATTGTAAACGGAACGATTGAGAATTCCGTGATCTTTAAAAAAGTATTTGTCGGAAATAATTGCGTGATCAAAAATTCGATCATATTGAATGATGTGTATCTGGGGGATAATACATATATCGAGAATTGTATCGTAGAGAGTCGGGATACGATCAGAGCGAATACAAGATACGTCGGAGAAAACGGTGTAAAAGTCGTAGTAGAGAAAAATGAGCGTTACGCATTGTAAAAATGCATAATGTGCAAACGAGGCAGAGAAGAAAGGCATGCGGCAGGTGTTCGCTTGAGAGGGCTTGACGTAAATCTATGAGAGAAAGGAGATCTGAAGCTATGCAGATCACAGATGTACGAGTGCGAAAAGTTGCAAAAGAGGGAAAGTTAAAGGCAGTAGTATCCATTACAATCGATGATGAATTTGTTGTTCATGATATTAAAGTGATAGAGGGGGAGAAAGGAATGTTCATTGCAATGCCAAGTAAAAAAGCAATGGACGGCGAGTACAGGGATATCGCACATCCGATCAATTCCAATACGAGAGAAAGAATTCAGTCGATGATTTTGGAGAAGTACGAGCAGTCTTTGGCAGAAGAAGCAGATGCGGCAGATGCATAAAATGTATAATATAAGATGAACATATAAAGTGTACCCTAATAAAAGAAAACACATGAAAGAAAATTGTGTTAGATTATTAGGGTACATTTTTTGCAATGGAGACCGCTTACAATCCCGAAATGTGCCTTTTGGCACTTCCGGTGATTTATTGACTGACTATGACAGTCTGATAACCGGCGCTTCGAAGCAGACGTTCCATGTCTGCTGCATCTGCCAGCGTAGGAAAAACGCCTACCATAACACGATATAATCCGTTTCCCTCGGTGATAGAAGCAGGAAAATCTAGTTCGGATAACTCCTGCTGAAGGCGTTCGGCATACATTGCATTTCGAAACGCACCTACCTGAACCGTGTATCGGGGCGGCAATGGTATGACAGGACTTACATTTTCATCAGGAAGCGGAGTAATCGGAGCCTCGTTTTCATCAGGGAGCGGAGCAACAGGTATTTCGTTTTCGTCAGGAAGCGGAACAGCAGGTGTGTTGATCCCGAGAGTGTCAAGAATCCCTTCAGCGATAGCGAGAGCGATGTCACTGAAATTATCATCAAACAGCATGTTGTCCGTGTCAGAGTTGATGAATCCAACTTCTACAAGAACGGCAGGCATTTTTGTTCGCCGCAGGACAACAAGTCCGGGACGCGCTTTTACTCCAAGATTTACGAAACCGATCCCTTCTAATTGCTCGTTTATATTTTCTGCCATTTCCAGTTTAATACCGGATTTGTCGTACACGAGGGATTCTACTCCTGAGACAGCATTTGGCTTAGGAAAAGAGTTGCGGTGAATAGATATGAAAAAGTCTACGTCCGCTTCATTTGCTTCCATTGCTTTCTGATAAGGTGATTCGTAAATGTCAGTTGTGCGAGTATAAAGAACATCAATTCCTCGTTCCTGCAAAATCTGTCCGATGGCAAGAGTAAGTGCAAGAGTATCAGTCTTTTCCTGCCGCCCGTTGTATACGGCTCCCGGATCACGGCCCCCATGTGCTGATTGTAGTTTACGCAAATTGTGATATGTATTCCCCAGTATATAT
>CAJLUP010000043.1 GCA_905209865.1 uncultured Lachnospiraceae bacterium | reverse complement strand
AACAAGCTGCAAAAATTGCAGGAATTTATGTTCCGGCTTTTTATGATGTTGAATATAATGATGACGGCACGTTGAAATCATTTACTCCGAACAATTTTCATGCTCCTGAAAGTGTAAAAAAGCAAGTTGTAATGGATGTGACCGATACAACATACCCTATGAATCCGGTCGTCCCTTTTATCAAAGCAACACAAGATCGAGTCGTCCTTGAAATTCAGCGCGGTTGTATTCGCGGATGTCGTTTTTGCCAGGCAGGAATGATCTACCGTCCTACAAGGGAACGTAATGTGAAGCGTCTGAAAGAATATGCCAAAACGATGTTGACAAACACAGGACACGAAGAAATTTCACTTAGTTCCTTAAGTTCCAGTGACTACTCTGAATTAAAAGAACTGGTCATGTTCCTGATTGATGAATTCAAAGAAAAAGCAATTAACATTTCATTGCCATCTCTTAGGATCGATGCGTTTTCTTTGGATGTAATGAGCAAAGTTCAAGATATCAGAAAGAGCAGTCTTACATTTGCTCCTGAAGCCGGATCACAGAGAATGAGGAACGTGATTAACAAAGGTCTTACAGAAGAAGATATTATGGAAGGCGCAGGACAGGCTTTTGAAGGCGGATGGACAAAAGTAAAGCTCTATTTTATGCTTGGTCTTCCAACCGAAACAGAAGAGGACATGAAAGAAATTGCCCACCTGTGTGAAAGAGTTGCCCGCAGATATTATGAAATTCCGAAAGATCAAAGAAATGGAAAATGTCAGATTACAGCAAGTTCTTCTTTTTTTGTGCCAAAACCTTTTACACCGTTTCAGTGGGCAGCAATGTGTACAGCCGAGGAATATACGAGAAGAGCACATCTTGTAAATGATGAGTTCAAAGAGCAGTTAAACCGGAAAAGTTTAAAATATAATTGGCATGATGCAGAAGTAACCGTATTAGAAGGAGTCATGGCAAGGGGAGACAGACGGATCGGGAAAGTGATTGAAGAGGCTTACCGACTGGGATGCCTGTTTGATTCTTGGACAGAAAGTTTCCGGGATGATCTGTGGGAACAGGCTTTTTTGAATACCGGAATCAAGAAAGAGTTTTACACGCTTCGCATGAGAGAGGAAGACGAACTTTTCCCTTGGGATTTTATTGACACAGGTGTCAGCCGCAAGTTCCTCAGAAAAGAATGGGAAAGAGCGATGAATGCGGAAGTAACGCCAAATTGTCGTGAACATTGTTCCGGATGCGGCGCTGCAAAATTCGGAGGAGGTGTCTGTTATGAAGGTAAGAATTAAATTCAAAAAATATGGGGCGCTTCGTTTTATCGGGCATCTTGATGTCATGCGATTTTTTCAGAAAGTAATGCGCCGTGCAGAGATCCCGATTGCTTTTACAGGCGGTTACAGTCCCCATATGATCATGTCCTTTGCAAGTCCGCTTGGAATCGGTCTGACAAGCGACGGAGAATATTTCGACATTGAACTGACAGAGACGATAGACAGCCAAACAGCGGTAAAACGTATGAATGAAGCTTGCGTAGAAGGAATTGAAGTTGTTAGTTTCAGACAAATCTCAGAAGAAAAAAAGCAAACCGGAATGACTATTCTTGCAGGCGCTGATTATCTTGTTTCTGTCAGGAAAGGAGAACTTCCTTCCGATTGGGAGAAACAGTTCGGAGAATTTATGTCTCAGCCGAAGATTCAGGTTATGAAACAGACAAAGCGCAGCGAGCGAATGGTTGATATCCGTTCTCTTATCGATGCTTGGGAAATACGCGAAGATAAGATCTACCTGCTTCTTGCAGCAGGCAGTTCGGAAAATCTAAAGCCGGATCTTGTAATGGAAACATTTTCTGATTATGCAAAAATTTCAGAAGATGTGCGTTTCGCCTATCATCGTCTTGAAATGTATGCAAACAAAGGCGAAAATGGAGAAAGAAACTTAGTTTCACTTGAAAGTTTGGGCAGAGAAATCCGCTCAGACTCAGTATCAGAACTGTAATCACAGAGGGAAGGGTTCATCTTGAAACGAAAAATACTGATAGAGAAAAATAAAAACAAAATACGAACGTATCTTATTGAAGAAGATGACATTGTTGAAATACACAGCAGTGTAGAAGAAGAACTGGCTTCTGCCCAAAAATTGGGTGATATTTATATCGGAAAGGTGCAAAATATTGTTCCTAATATAGGCGCAGCCTTTATAGAAGTAGCAAAAGGCGTAAATTGCTATTTTGATCTGAAAGATGCAGAAAATGCATATTTTACACATAAATCAGGGAAAAAGTCACTTTGTATCGGGGATGAACTTGTTGTGCAGATCAGTCGGGAAGCTGTGAAAACAAAAGCCCCTACAGTAACTTCCAAACTGAGTTTTACCGGAAGATATGTCGTATTAACTCACGGAAATACCCGCATTGGCGTGTCCTCGAAAATTTCCCGCACACTTCGGGATGAATTCAAGGAGCGTTTGGCAAATATGAAAAATGACAACTTTGGGATCATCATACGGACAAATGCAAAAAATGCTCCTTTTGAAGAAGTGGTTGAAGAAATTGAACATTTAAAAGAAGAATATGAACGTCTTTTAAAAAACGCATTGTCCCGCGTCTGCTTTTCATGCCTGAAATCAGCTCCTCCTGCGTATATCTCTGATTTAAAGAACGTATATATGGAAGGTATGGAAGAAATCATTGTAGAAGGGGAAAAATTGTATACCGAAATACAAGAATACTTTTATGCGGAATTCCCGGAAAAAGCAGGGCTTCTCAGGCTTTATGATAATCCGGATTTCCCTCTTTGCAAATTGTATTCTACGGAAACAGCTTTGGAAAAAGCGCTGAGAGAATTCGTATGGCTGAAAAACGGCGGCTATCTCATCATTCAGCCAACAGAAGCTCTTACAGTAATCGATGTCAATTCCGGGAAAATGGCAGTAAAGTCACAAAGCGGAGCAGGTGCGCTGAAAGTCAATTTGGAAGCGGCAAAAGAAGCGGCAAAACAGATCCGTCTGCGAAATCTCTCTGGAATTATCCTCGTTGATTTTGTCAATCTCGAATCAGAAGAAGATACGCAGCTTTTGTTAAAAGAGTTTCGAAATTTCTTGTCGAAAGATCCCATTCCAACAACTTTGGTTGATATGACGATGTTGGGTCTTGTAGAAATTACAAGAAAAAAGGTAAGAAAACCACTTTATGAACAGGAAAAATATTTACAATCAGAGATCAAGGCGTTATAATACTTTACCGAGAGCGTTCTGAAATTACGCTTATAACGATACTTTTTGTCGTCAGCAGGAAGTACAATGAATAGATGAAGTCAGGCAGCGGACACAGACGCTGCATCAGTTCTACATTTGGAGGAAAGAAAGAGTGAAAAAAGTAGTTAAGTTCGGAGGAAGTTCTCTGGCAAATGCGGATCAGTTTAAAAAAGTAGGCGCAATCATTACAGCAGATGAAACAAGACGGTATGTTGTTCCGTCTGCACCGGGAAAACGTTTTCCAAAAGATACAAAAGTAACAGATATGCTTTATGCTTGTTATGAAAGCGCATCGAATGGTGAAGATTTCACAGAACAGCTTGACAATATCCACGCAAGATATCAGGAGATTATTGATGGGTTGAATCTTGATTTTTCATTGGATGTTGATTTTGCTGAGATCAAGAAAAATTTCTGTAATAAAGCAGGTGCTGATTATGCTGCATCCAGAGGTGAATGTTTAAACGGTAAAATTATGGCTGCTTATCTTGGTTTCGAATTTGTAGATGCTGCCGAAGTCGTACGTTTTAACGAAGATGGCTCTTTTAATGACGAAGTTACGAACACACTGTTAGCCGCCCGTCTTCAGGACTGCAAGGCAGCTGTAATTCCCGGTTTTTACGGAGCAAAAGAAGACGGAACAGTTGTGACGTTCTCAAGAGGCGGATCTGATATTACGGGTTCTCTTGTTGCGTTGGCTGTTCATGCAGATTTGTATGAGAACTGGACAGATGTTTCCGGATTTTTGATCGCAGATCCCCGTATTGTGAAAAATCCGAAGGCGATTGAAACAATCACATATAAAGAACTTCGCGAACTTTCTTATATGGGAGCGAGCGTTCTTCATGAAGATGCGATTTTCCCTGTAAGAAAAGCCGGAATTCCGATTAATATCCGAAATACAAACGCACCGCGGGATAAAGGAACTTTGATCGTTGAAGGAACTTGCCGCCAGCCGAAATATACGATTACAGGAATTGCCGGAACTGACGGATTTGTAGCAATTACAGTTGAAAAGGCAATGATGAACTCAGAAGTCGGATTTTGCCGAAAGGTACTGCAGGTTTTTGAAGATAATGGCGTTTCTATCGAACATATGCCTTCGGGAATTGATACAATGTCAATTTTTGTAAATAAAGATGTGTTTGAAGAAAAAGAGCAGAAGATTTTATCTGATATCCATAAAGCGGTAGATCCTGATCATATCGAACTTGAGTCGAATCTTGCGCTCATCGCAGTGGTCGGAAGGGGAATGAAATCAACGCGTGGAACAGCAGGACGTATTTTCTCAGCGCTTGCGCATGCTCATATCAATGTTAAGATGATCGATCAGGGATCAAGTGAGCTGAATATTATTATCGGTGTCAGACATGATGACTTTAAAAATGCGATTCGCGCACTGTACGAAATTTTTGTTCTCACACAAATATAAAGCGAAGTTCATCTTAAAAAAGAATTTTTTGTAAAATGCATAAGATCTATACACATAAACGCATCATATTGATGCGTTTATGTGCGGAAAGGGAAAATGTACAATGAATATCTTATTCTTTTTAATACCCAAAAGTGAAGTGGCATATGTTCATGATTACGGTACATTAAGACAAGTTCTTGAAACAATGGAATATCATAAATACGCTTCCATCCCGATGTTGAATAAAGCCGGCGAATATGTCGGAACAATTACAGAAGGAGATCTTCTTTGGGGAATCAAAAAATATACGAATCTGAATTTAAAAGAAGCAGAAAATATTTTTATTCAGGATTTTCCGCGAAAAGTAGATTATGTGGCAGTATCTATCAACTCAGATATGGAAGATCTTTTACAAAAAGCCATGAATCAGAATTTTGTTCCGGTTGTAGATGACCAAAGGAAATTTATCGGAATTGTTACAAGAAAGAGTATTATGGAATACTGTTACGAAAAATTGAAAAATTTCCCGGAAGGCTATTGACTTATACGGAATGAGTATGTTATATTCTAATAGTATGCCGCACAATGAGGTTTAAGTTCTGGAAACAGACACCGTAATTGGCGAGTAATGATAATAGGAGGTGCTATATGTACGCGATTATAGCAACAGGTGGTAAACAGTACAAAGTAGCTGAAGGCGATATCATTAAAGTGGAAAAACTTGGTGTTGAGGCCGGAGAAACTTATACATTTGACCAGGTGCTCGCAGTGAACAGCGATAAGCTCGTCGTAGGAAATCCGACAGTAGAAGGTGCTACGGTTACAGCATCTGTGATCGGCGACGGAAAAGCAAAAAAAGTTGTCGTTTACAAGTATAAGAGAAAAACAGGATACCACAAGAAAAACGGACATAGACAGCAGTACACAGCTGTTAAGATCGACAAGATCAACGCATAATAAGTTTTGTTATGATTGAGGTAACCATTTATAAGACGAAGCGGCATGAATATACAGGTTTTGATATATCAGGACATGCCGGATACGACGATCCCGGAAAAGATATCGTATGCGCGGCAGTTTCGGTATTTGTCATTAATACGCTGAATTCAATCGAGCGTTTTACGGATGATGAAACAAGCTGTATTTCAGATGAAAGCAGCGGAAGTATTGAATTTCGATTTAAAAGCCATCCGTCGCATGATGCCGCACTATTGTTGGAATCTATGATTCTTGGTCTGGAAAGCATAGAAGACAACGAAGAATATGAATCATGCATTGACATTATTTTCAAGGAGGTGTAAGTACCATGATGAAAATGAATCTTCAGTTTTTTGCTCATAAAAAAGGAGTAGGTTCTACAAAGAACGGACGTGATTCCGAGTCTAAGAGACTGGGCGCCAAAAGAGCAGACGGACAGTTTGTAAAAGCAGGAAACATTCTTTACAGACAGCGTGGAACAAAGATCCATCCGGGTCTGAACGTAGGACGCGGTGGAGATGATACTCTGTTCGCTCTCGTAGACGGCGTAGTAAGATATGAAAGAAAAGGAAGAGATAAGAAACAGGTTTCTATCTATCCGGTAGCTGAATAATCAGACTTGACGAGAAAGTCTTGCCGGAACTTTTCACTCGTATAACAGGCAGTATGAGCCCCAGACTTTTTGTCTGGGGCTTTTGTTCCATACATGCGATAGTAACAATTATCATTTGATTCTTCCTGCAAAACTAGCAGGAACAATAGATAAAGGAGAAATTATGTTTGCAGACAGAGCGAAAATATATATCCGTTCCGGCAAGGGCGGAGATGGACATTGCAGCTTCAGAAGGGAACTCTATGTGCCGAACGGCGGTCCTGACGGAGGCGACGGCGGACGCGGAGGAGATCTCATCTTTGCTGTTGATGAAGGACTGAATACACTGGCAGATTACCGTCATAAGCGCAAATATGCAGCAGGGGACGGAGAACCCGGAGGAAAACGCCGCTGCCACGGAAAAGACGGAAAAGATCTTGTCCTTTATGTTCCGGAAGGAACTGTAATCAAAGAAGCTGAATCAGGAAAAGTGATTGCCGATATGTCTGGAGACAACCGCAGACAGATCGTATTAAAAGGCGGAAAAGGAGGACTGGGAAACCAGCATTTCGCGACTTCGACTATGCAGGTTCCGAAATATGCGCAGCCCGGACAGCCTGCCAGAGAATTAGAAGTAAAACTTGAGCTGAAAGTGATCGCTGATGTCGGTCTGATCGGATTTCCTAATGTAGGAAAATCTACCTTACTTTCCCGTGTAACAAATGCTGAACCTAAAATTGCCAATTACCACTTTACGACATTAAGCCCAAACCTTGGTGTTGTAGATCTTGAAGGTGCAAAAGGTTTTGTCATGGCTGATATTCCGGGCTTGATCGAAGGCGCATCCGAGGGAGTTGGATTAGGACATGAATTTTTGCGTCACATTGAACGCACAAAACTTATGATCCATGTCGTAGATGCTGCAGGAACAGAAGGAAGAGATCCGATCGATGATATCTATAAGATCAACGCAGAATTGGAAGCTTATAACCCGGAAATAGCAAAACGTCCGCAAGTAATCGCGGCAAATAAAACAGATCTCATTTTTGAACCTGAAAAAGATCCGGTAGAACTTCTGAAAAAAGAATTTGAGCCAAAAGGTATCAAAGTATTTCCGATTTCCGGCGCTACAGGAAAAGGGGTCTCAGAGCTGCTTTATTATGTAAGTACTCAGCTTGATACAATGGATCATAAAACAGTTGTTTTTGAACAGGAATTTTTCCCGGAAGACGAGCTTATATACGAAGAGCTTCCGTATACAGTGGATATGGAAGACGGTATGTATGTGGTAGAAGGTCCGAAGATTGAAAAAATGCTCGGTTATACAAACCTCGATTCGGAAAAGGGATTTGCTTTCTTCCAGAAATTCCTGAAAGAGACAGGAATTCTTGATGAATTAGAAGCAAAAGGAATACAGGAAGGCGATACAGTAAAAATGTACGGACTTCAGTTCGATTATTATAAATAATTATCTGTAAAATAAAAGGAGACAAATATGACAACAAAGCAAAGAGCCTATCTGAAAAGTCTTGCAATGAAAATTGAACCGATCTTTCAGATCGGAAAATCAAGCATGACTCCGGGATTGACAGAAGCAATTTCAGAAGCGCTGGAAGCGCGTGAACTGATTAAGATCAGTGTTCTTAATAACTGCGGAGATGATCCGAGAGAATTAGCAGAGATCATTGCCGAGAGAACGCATTCTCAGATCGTGCAGGTGATCGGCAAAAAGATTGTCTTATACCGTGAAGGAAAAGACAATAAAAAACGGATCGTTCTGCCGTTATGAAAATAGGAATTATGGGCGGAACGTTTGACCCGATTCATATCGGTCATCTGCTTCTTGCAGAATTTGCCTATGAAGATTTCGGGTTGGATGAAATCTGGTTTCTTCCAAACGGAAATCCGCCCCACAAGAAAACAGATGAAACAGAGAAAGCGCTTGCACATCGGATAAAAATGGTTGAACTTGCCATCTGTGATGTGCCTCATTTTCGAATGGATCTTTCGGAAGCCGAAACAGACAAGCATTCTTATACTTACAGTACGATGCGGGAATTTAACCTTAAGTATCCCGATTGTGAATTTTATTTTATTCTCGGCGCCGATTCTCTTTTTGCGATTGAAGAATGGCGATATTTCAGAGAAATTTTTCCTACATGTACCATTTTAGCAGCAATGCGAGATGATAAAGACGTCCGTACGATGCAGGAACAGATCTCGTATTTAAAAGAACAATACGGTGCAAAAATTGAACTTCTCAGAGCTCCGCTTTTAGAAATTTCTTCAACAACGATACGAAAACGCGCAGCAATGGGACAAAGTATCCGTTACATTGTTCCTGACGCTGTTTCCGATTATATAAAAAAACATGATCTTTATCGAACGGACGAATTTGTATAGAATACTTGATAATACAATCAGAAAGAGTGAGAAAAATGAAGGAAGCACTGCTTGATATAAAAAAAGAATTATCAAAGAAATTAAAAAAGGAACGGTTTGAACATACGATCGGTGTTATGTACACTTCTGCCTCATTGGCAATGCGGTACGATGCAGATATCGAGAAAGCAATGACTGCCGGACTTCTTCATGACTGCGGAAAATATTGCTCCGTGAAAGATCAGATAAAACTGTGTGAAAAATATGAGCTTGCACTGACGGATTCAGAACGCGCCATGCCTGCGTTGATCCATGCAAAACTTGGCGCTTATTTAGCAGAACAGGAGTACGGAATCCGGGATGAAGAAGTGCTCAGTGCGATCACTTACCATACAACCGGAAGGCCCGCAATGACTATGCTGGAAAAGATCCTTTATATTGCGGATTATATTGAGCCGAACCGAAGAGAAATCCCAGGTCTTTCCAAAATCAGACATACTGTTTTTCAAAACATTGATCAGGCAATCTGTCTCGCCTCTGAACGGACAATCCGCTATTTGGAAGATCACGGAAATGAAATCGATCCTATGACAATAAAAACTTATACGTTTTATGGAGGGAAATTATGATGCAATCAAAAGAAATGGCACGTATCGCCTATCATGCACTGAGTGAGAAAAAAGGAGAAGATATTAAAATTATAGATATTGCAGAAATATCTACTCTTGGAGATTATTTTGTGATCGCAAACGGAAACAGCTCCAGTCAGGTGACAGCTCTTGTCGATAATGTAGAAGAAGAGATGCATAAAGCAGGTTTTTCTCTCAGACAGAGAGAAGGTCGCGCATCCGGAAGCTGGATATTACTTGATTTCGGCGATGTGATCATTCATGTGTTTGACAAGGAGAGCAGAGATTTTTATAACATTGAACGTGCTTGGAAAGATGGAAAAGAAATCGTAGTAAAAGATCTCGATTAATTCATTATATCTCTGAAAATCTTTAAAAAATATCCTGAAATACACGGATTTTATTGACAAGTAAACTTGGTATGCTATAATCAAATTAACAAGTAAACTTGGCAACATATGAGAGAGGTGTTTTTATGGATAAAGAATCTGTTTTACAAAAAAGCCGGGAAGAAAACAAAGACGGCGATGAATATGTGATCCAAAAGAGAACTCAAGCAGAACGCAGTTCCCTTCTCATTGTCTCATCCGGATTTTTAGTTCTGTGTACTTGTGAAGTATTCGGAATTATTACCGGAAAATTGTGGATCGGATCCAGGGAAATTGATTTTGGCGGCACGCTCTTTTTCATCATGTTTTTAAGTCAGTTCGCTTTGAATTTAAAGTATTATTTGATCGATAAAAAGAAATGGCGAATTGTCGAGGGGATTTTACTGATCTTTTGCATCGGACTTGCGATTTTCAGAATTTTGAATCCCGGACGTTATCTTATGGAATTTCTTTAAGGTGAATTATGGAAAATGAATTAGTTTTAAAAAATAATTTAAAAGCAGCGCGTGCAGAGAAGCAGATTTCGCAAAGAGAGCTCGCAGAAATGGTAGGAGTGTCCCGTAATACGATCAGTTCAATCGAAACAGGACAGTTTAATCCAACTGCAAAGTTAGCACTGATTATATGTATTGCATTGGATAAGAAATTTGAAGAATTATTTTATTTTTGATGTCTTTCAGAAAGAGTCGATTTCCTTTTGGAAAGCGACTCTTTTTATGATATACTTTATTGATACGATTTGTGATCACATAGCGATAATGGAGGTAAAGGATGCTTAGAATCAGTCAGCTAAAACTCCCTGTGGAGCATACAGAAGCACAATTCAAAAAGAAACTTCTGAAGACAGCTCATATAAAAGAACAGGATCTGAAACAATTTTTTATAAAAAAACGATCCATTGACGGAAGAAAAAAGCCGGAACTATACTATGTATATACAGTTGATTTCATAGTAAAAAATGAAGAACATGTAAAAAAGCTTTCCAAGGGAACTCTACAGACCGTTCAGGAGGCGCCATATCACATTCCTGCACATGGTCCCCAAAAGCTTCGGAAGCGTCCTGTTGTTGTCGGCAGCGGACCTGCAGGACTTTTCTGCGCGTATCTGCTTGCTTTAGAAGGATACCGCCCGTTGATCATAGAACGGGGCGCACCGGTAAGAGAGCGTAAAAAAGATGTGGAGCAATTTTGGAAAGACGGAAGATTAAATCCTGATTCAAACGTACAGTTTGGAGAAGGAGGCGCGGGCACTTTTTCAGACGGGAAATTAAACACTCTTGTGAAAGATAAATTCGGTCGAAACCGTTTTGTATTAGAGACGTTTGTAAAATTCGGTGCTTTAAAAGAGATCTTATGGGAAAACAAACCTCATATAGGAACGGATATTTTAATCGGAGTTGTAGAAAATATGAGAAATGAAATCATCCGTTTAGGAGGAGAGTTCCACTTTCATTCTCAAGTGACAGACATTCTTCCAGAAGAAAATTGTCTGGTTGTAAACGGGAAAGAAAAAATAGAAACTGACGCAGCGATCTTCGCGATCGGACATAGCGCAAGAGATACTTTTCAAATGCTGTTCAGCCGAAACGTTTCCATGGAGTCGAAGTCATTTGCCGTAGGAGTCCGTGCAGAACATAAACAAGCTATGATAGACGAAGCGATGTACGGCAGAAGGAAAAGGAAGTCACTTCCTGCCGCTGCATACAAATTAACTGCACAGCTTGAAAACGGAAGAGGTGTATATACATTCTGCATGTGCCCGGGAGGATTTGTTGTCAATGCCTCCTCAGAACCGGCACATCTTGCAGTCAATGGAATGAGTTATCACGACAGAGCCGGTGAAAATGCAAACAGCGCTGTGATCGTCACGGTGACAAATAAAGATTACGGTTCTGATCATCCTCTTGCAGGAATCGAATTTCAAAGACAACTTGAAAAAAGAGCCTGGGAAGAAGGGAAAGGCAAAGTTCCTATCCAGAAATTTTCAGATTTTTGCAAAGGGACACTTAGCGAAGAATTAGGAGAAATTCAGCCGAATATAAAAGGAAACGCCACATTCGGAAACGTAAGAAATATTTTTCCTGAAGAACTGGCTGAATCCATTGAACAGGGAATACATGTAATGGGGCAAAAAATCAATGGATTTGATAATGGAGACGTCCTTTTATCAGGAGTAGAGAGCAGAACTTCCTCTCCGGTAAAAATATTGCGTAAGGAAGATTTTACATCTTCTGTTCCATGGCTTTATCCATGCGGAGAAGGAGCTGGCTACGCCGGCGGCATTACTTCCGCAGCAATGGATGGAATGAAAACGGCAGAAGCGATCATTCGAACGTTCTCACCCGTCTGATTGATATATCTTCACAGAATTTTAAGGAACAATCTCTATACACGTTTTTTAAATTGTGCTAAAATATATCGTTGTATTGTATCATCGCATTGATTATGAGAGAAAGAAAATGGAAAAAATCAATACGATCAAAGAAATGTACAAAGAAGAGCGTCCTTATGAAAAATGTGAGAAATTCGGTGCGGAAAATTTAACAGATGCAGAACTTCTGGCCATTTTAATACGCACCGGGACGAAAGGGGAAAATTCCCTGGAACTTTCGCGCAGACTGCTTTATGAAAACGGCTGTCGAAACGGATTGGCCGGAATACACAAATGGACACTTGACGAATTGATTCAGATCAAAGGGATCGGCAAAGTAAAAGCAATCCAGCTGATCTGCCTGTCTGAATTGTCGAAAAGACTTGCTCGCACAGACGCTGTTGGAAAACTTGATTTTTCTTCTCCGCATACGATTGCGGATTATTACATGGAAGATATGCGTCATAGAACAAGGGAAGTATTAAAATTGATTTTTTTGAATACACGATGCAAGCTGATCGGGGAATGTATTGTATCAGAAGGCACGATCGACAGCGCGCTCGTTTCTCCGAGGGAGCTGTTCATTGAATCTTTTCGAAGAAATGCTTATGGGATTATCCTCCTTCACAATCATCCGGGCGGTGATCCAACGCCAAGCAGAGAAGATGTAGCTGTAACAAGAAGAATTTATGAAGCTGGGGAGCTTCTTGGCATCCGTCTTTTCGACCATATTATTATCGGCGATCACCGTTTTGTCAGCATGAAGGAAAAGGGATTCTTCGGAAAATAATACAAGATTATGTAAAACAGGCTAAAATTTATGGTTTTAGACAAAGGAGAGTATTTTATTAAAGTAAGGGTTGGTTAGTATGTTTGGTAATGTATACGGTCTTGATCTCGGCACATATGAGATCAAAGTGTTTGATAAAAAGCAGGGGAAGATCCGGCGTGAAAAAGATGTAATTGCGATCAAAAATAAAAGGCATATTTTCGCAATAGGGGATAAAGCATATGATATGTATGAAAAATCGCCTGAAGATATCGAGGTTGTTTTTCCGATGAAAAGCGGTGTGATCGCACGCTTTGACAATATGCAGACATTGCTTGGGGCACTGTTAAAATCAGACAGACGCTCTATTTGGGGTGCTGAATACGTTGTAGCAGTTCCTACAGATGTTACAGAAGTTGAAAAGAAAGCGTTTTGTGATTTGGCGCTGCACTCAGAAGCAAAAGCAAAATCCGTCCGCATCGTTGAACGAGGACTTGCCGATGCAGTTGGATTAGGGATCG
>CAJLUP010000042.1 GCA_905209865.1 uncultured Lachnospiraceae bacterium | reverse complement strand
CTTTCCATCCGATATTCCATAATAACTCACACAATCAGAAACCGACTCATATTCCACAATCTGAACTTCCGAAGCATTGACTGTTCCTGTAACTCCTGACAGCATAAAACGAACTTTTCCGTCATTTGTCATACCCAAATATGCCGCATCTGCACCATATGCTCCGTTTGTGTAACCATTTCCACCGCTATATGTAAAAGATGTGGTAGCGCTGCCTTTCGTATTAAAATTGACCACTTTATTCTGATCTAACGATCTTGCAGAAAACATCGCGAACTGTGCCGGTGTTTCCTCTGCAACAATGCCTTCTTCTTCGCTGATCTCATAAATTCTTCCATCTTCATCCATAGCAGTCGTCTCTTCTAGGCGCTGACTATTCTCATCCTGGAGCGATGCTGTAACTTGTTCCTCCCCTGACAGCTCCGCCGCCTCACTTTTCATGCCCGGCATACAACTGATTACCATTGACATTAAAAGTGTGCATATCAGCAGTTTGTTTTTCCTTATCACTTGTCCATGTCCCTCCTTAACCCTGTTACTAATTATCTACACTCAGTTTACACTACTACATATATACCATAACATTTTATTCCAACAATGGCAAGCATTACTTTTTATAATTGTATACACGTATACTATATCTTTTTTGACTGATGATTTCTTCTTAAACAAAAAAGTACTGTGAACGATTGTCCACAGTACTTTAATCATGAATTA
The DNA here is from genome assembly GCA_905209865.1 of uncultured Lachnospiraceae bacterium. Taxonomy (GTDB): domain Bacteria; phylum Bacillota; class Clostridia; order Lachnospirales; family Lachnospiraceae; genus Mediterraneibacter. Next base: position 12,623 of record CAJLUP010000042.1, on the reverse strand, counting down.
ATGCGGATGGTGGGACTTGAACCCACACGTAGTCACCTACGCAAGATTTTGAGTCTTGTGCGTCTGCCATTCCGCCACATCCGCATAATGGTTTCTTCGTGAAACCATTAATAATTATATCACCTGCATGTCCATATTGCAAGCTTTTTTATCATTTAAATTCAAAAAATTTTATGATGTTATAATCATCTAATTTTATAAATACAGAATGATTTTATATCATAATCTATTTTATAAGTTTTTTCCCAATCTCAAAACAATCGAATGTCGAGAAATAATCTGACGGTGTTTCTGCACGTCTGATCAATTTTACTTCTCCATCCTCTTTCAGGAGAAGTTCTGCAGATTTCAATTTACCGTTATAATTATATCCCATCGCAAATCCATGAGCGCCTGTGTCATGAATCACAAGATAATCTCCTCTGTCGATTTCCGGAAGCATTCTGTCAACAGCAAACTTGTCATTATTTTCACACAAAGAACCGGTCACATCATATTTATAGTCGCAAGGCTTATCTTCTTTTCCAAGCACGGTAATGTGATGATATGCTCCATACATTGCCGGACGCATTAAATTTACAGCACATGCATCCACACCGATATAATTTTTGTATGTGTTCTTTTCGTGAATTGCTTTCGTCACAAGACAGCCGTACGGTCCCATCATGTAACGTCCTAATTCTGTATAGATAGCCACATCTCCCATGCCTGCCGGAACAAGCACTTCCTCATACACCTTCCGAACACCCTCTCCGATTGCATAGATATCGTTTGGTTCTTGATCCGGTCGATACGGGATTCCGATTCCACCCGAAAGGTTAATGAACTTAATATGAACTCCCGCTTCTTTCGAAAGTTTCACAGCCTGCTCAAACAACACTTTTGCAAGCATCGGATAATAATCATTTGTAACCGTATTACTTGCAAGGAATGCATGCAGTCCGAATTCTTTTGCACCCTTCTCTTTTAAAATTTTATACGCTTCCAAAATCTGTTCCGGTGTCATGCCATACTTGGCATCACCCGGATTATCCATAATATCATTGCTGATTTTAAACAATCCGCCCGGATTAAAACGGCAGCTAATCGTCTCCGGAATATGCCCGATTGCTTTCTCTAAGAAATCAATATGGGTAATATCATCAAGGTTGATGATCGCTCCCAGTTTCTCTGCATAAATAAATTCTTCTTCCGGAGTATCATTTGAAGAAAACATAATGTTTTTTCCTGTAATCCCAAGAGCTTCCGACATCATAAGCTCCGTATAGGATGAGCAGTCGCATCCGCAGTCATACTCCTTCAAAATATCGATCAAAAACGGGTTCGGAGTTGCCTTCACTGCAAAATATTCTTTATAACCTTCATTCCACGAAAACGCTTCTTTCAGCGCTTTTACATTTTCTCTGATTCCTTTTTCATCATAAAGATGAAAAGGAGTCGGGTATGTTTTCACAATTTCTTCGACCTGTTCTTTCGTCACAAAGGGTCTTTTCTCCATCTTCTCTCACTCCTCATATTCTCTTATCATCAGTTTGTATTCCTGTCTGTTTCTCTTATATATATAAACTATTCTACCGTAGCAATCCTCATCATATTACTTGTAGCGCTTCTCTCTTTTTTTACATTCGGGGACGGAATTCCTGCAGTGAGTACGACAACCTCTCCCGGTTCTACAAACTGTTTCACTTTCGCCAGTTCAATCGCACCATCGCAAATATCGTCCGTTGTATTAAACGCCTGAGACTTAATCGGTCTGACTCCCCAATAAATAGACATTCTCCGAAGTGTTCTCTCATTTGGCGTTACCCCTAAAATAACTTGACGCGGACGTAAATTCGATACAACCCTTGCAGTTGCTCCTGAAACCGATGGAGTAATGATACATTTGGCATTCAAATTCGAAGCCGCCAATACAGAGGAATAACCAATCGCACTTGACAAACCGCTCTTCAAGTGACCCCCTGTTTTTCCCAGTATCTCATCGTAATCCAAATGCTGCTCTGTATTTTGGATAATATGCACCATCATCTGAAGCGCTTCTAACGGATATTTTCCCTGTGCTGTCTCTCCTGAAAGCATTACCGCATCTGTACCGTCATATACCGCATTGGCAACATCTGTTACTTCAGCTCTTGTCGGACGCGGATTACGCATCATCGAATCAAGCATCTGCGTAGCCGTAATAACCGTTTTAAAATTCGTGTTACATTTCTGAATAATCATCTTCTGAAGGTATGGAACTTCTTCCGCCGGAATCTCAACGCCGAGATCTCCTCGCGCAACCATAACGCCGTCTGCCGCACGGATAATTTCATCAATATTTTTAATCCCTTCCGCATTCTCAACTTTCGCAATAATCGGGATGTACGGCGCACCAAGTTCTTTCAAATACGCCTTGATCTCAAGAACGCATTCCGCATTTCTTACAAAAGAAGCGGCAATAAAATCGATTCCCTGTTCCACACCAAACCGAATATCATCTTTATCTTTCTCCGTAATCGCAGGCAATCTAACTGCTACATTCGGTACGTTTACCCCTTTTCGCTCTCCAAGTTCTCCGCCGTTAATAACTTCGCAGAAGATATCTTTTTCATTTTTTCCAATAACTTTCAGTGCGATCAGTCCGTCATCAATCAGAATTACTTTTCCTGCGTCCACATCATGAACAAGACCTTCATAAGTAATCGAAACTTTTGTTTCATCCCCTTCAATCTGTTCGGTCGTCAAAATAAACTGTTCTCCTTCTTTGAGCATCAGTTTCTTTCCGCCTTTTAACACACCCGTACGAATCTCCGGTCCTTTTGTATCGAGAAGGATCGCCGTATTTGTGTTCAGTTCCTGGCGAAGCTCTTTAAGCAAATCCATCCTGCCCTTTTGTTCCTCATGATCACCATGTGAAAAATTAAAACGAGCAACGTCCATTCCATTTTCAATCAGCCTTTTCAGCAGTTCTCTGTCATTTGTATTCGGTCCCATTGTGCAAACTACTTTTGTCTTTTTCATCAATCCATTCTCTCCTTTATCATCTATATCATCTGTCAGTCTATTCACATAACTAATTAACAGAATGTCACTTTACATGTTCATGGGTAAATAAATGATCCTGGCAATATTCATAATTACCATTACATTTTGAACAAAAGCGAAATTCAAGGCACGGATCATCCAGCTCCGTACGCCCACATACCGCGCAGCGATGTTTTGCTCCATTAGCATATTTCATATGCGGTGAGGACTGTTGTTTAAATTTGGCTTTTCGCGCGCGTTCCTTCGGCGAATATCTGCTCAAATTGCGCGTTGATAAAAAGAAAATAATAAAGTTTAAAACAGACGCAATAATCGCAATTCTTGTTACCATAGTTCCTGAAACAATTCCGTATAAAATCATGACACCGTATACAAGTCCCATCCATTTCATCTTAATCGGAATAATAAAATACAACAACACTTCCATATCTGGATAAGTCACTGCAAATGCCAGGAATATCGACATATAAATATATGAAACGCTAAACAGCCCGCTTCCAGTCAAGAGCAATGTCTGTCCCCCTGCAAAAGCAGCTCCATATGTCGTACACAAAATTCCATATAAAATAAATGCTCCGATCACAGTGAACAGCATTCCCGAAATAATATATACATTATAACGGAATGTTCCCCATGTACGCTCAAGCGTTGTTCCAAGCGAATAATAAAGCCATACCATCAGCAGGAAATAAATGGGTTTGTCCGCAGGAGCCACAAAAATCCATGAGACAAGTCTCCAAATCTGCCCTTTCAATATCAATCCAGGTTCCAGTGTCATCCACTGAAGAAGCTCCGGCATAAGAAATCTTGTTATATAACCGATCCCATATGCAAGAAGCAAATACAGCGTCAAATTACTTATCGCATAACGCCCGATCTTTTTTTCCATTTTGTCAAACCAGTTCAAGAATCATTACCTCACCTTTTTAACATTTTTATCTAATTGTAACTTTCACCTATCTGTTTGTCAAACATATGTTGCCCCTTTTCACACGTTTAACACAATCTTTATGTAAAATAACTATATAAAGTAACATTATTAAAGAAATCCCGCATAATAATAACGATTGTATTTCCAAAAATGATGTCGTATAATGTAAAAAGTTGTAAAGTAATATTATACATTTAATAGGTAGAAACTCTTTTTTCAGAGCTTTCTTTTTATTCAATAATTATTTTTTAAAGTTTGGAGATAAAGCAATGAACTTAAATGAATTACATACTCTTGGTATTGATATCGGTTCTACCACGGTTAAAATTGCAATTTTAAACAATGAAAATGAAGTCCTTTTTTCAGACTACGAACGTCATTTTGCAAACATTCAGGAAACATTATCCGATTTGCTCGGCCGAGCGCTCTATAAACTCGGACCGATTCAAGTTTCCCCTGTCATTACAGGAAGCGGCGGTCTGACGCTCGCCAAACATTTAGGCGTTCCTTTCGTTCAGGAAGTAATTGCCGTCTCAACTGCATTGCAGGACTATGCTCCACAGACTGATGTAGCCATAGAACTTGGCGGAGAAGATGCTAAGATCATCTATTTTGAAGGCGGAAATGTAGAGCAGCGTATGAACGGAGTCTGTGCCGGAGGTACAGGTTCTTTTATTGACCAAATGGCATCTCTTCTGCAGACAGACGCCTCAGGATTAAACGAATACGCTAAAAATTACAAAGCACTCTACTCGATTGCTGCCCGATGCGGTGTTTTCGCCAAATCAGATATCCAGCCGCTGATCAATGAAGGGGCTTCAAAAGAAGACCTTGCAGCTTCTATTTTTCAAGCTGTTGTAAACCAAACAATCAGCGGACTCGCCTGTGGAAAGCCGATTCTCGGACATGTCGCATTTTTAGGCGGACCACTCCACTTTTTATCAGAACTTCGAGAAGCGTTTATCCGCACTTTAAAATTAGATGATGAACATATCATTGCGCCAAACCATTCCCATCTGTTTGCCGCAATCGGTTCTGCCCTAAATTCTAAAAAGGATACTCCGGCAGCTCTCCGCGAACTGCAAAATCGTCTTGCAAACAAAATTAAAATGGATTTTGAAGTAGAACGTCTTGATCCTCTGTTTGCCACAACGGCAGATTATGAAGAATTCATTTCCCGCCACAACAAACACCAGGTTCCGGTAGGAGATCTTGCTACCTATAAAGGAAAAGCGTTTTTAGGTATCGATGCCGGATCTACAACGACAAAAGCTGCCCTTGTAGGCGAAGACGGAACCCTTCTCTACTCCTTTTATCATAATAATGACGGAGATCCTCTCGGAACAACAATCTCCGCGATCAAAGATATTTATCGACTTCTTCCCGAAGATGTGGAAATCGTCCATTCCTGTTCTACAGGTTACGGAGAAGCTTTGATCAAAGCCGCTTTAATGCTCGATGAAGGAGAAGTGGAAACTGTTGCCCACTACTATGCGGCAGCATTTTTCGAACCCGATGTAGACTGCATTCTCGACATTGGCGGTCAGGACATGAAATGTATCAAAATTAAAAATCAGACCGTAGACAGCGTGCAGCTTAACGAAGCCTGCTCTTCGGGCTGCGGATCTTTCATTGAAACCTTTGCAAAATCTTTAAACTATACTGTCGAAGACTTTGCGCACGAAGCGCTCTATGCCCACAACCCGATTGATCTGGGAACCCGCTGTACTGTTTTTATGAACTCCAAAGTAAAACAGGCACAGAAAGAAGGCGCTTCTGTAGCTGATATTTCCGCCGGACTCGCCTACTCTGTCATAAAAAATGCTCTTTTCAAAGTTATCAAAGTATCCGATGCTTCCGAACTTGGAAAGCACATTGTCGTACAGGGCGGAACTTTCTATAATAATGCAGTTCTTCGAAGTTTTGAAAAAATTGCCGGATGTGAAGCAATCCGCCCCGACATTGCCGGAATCATGGGCGCCTTCGGAGCTGCGCTGATTGCCAGAGAGCGCTACGGAGAATGCAAAGGAACAACCATGCTTTCGATTGAAGAAATTTGCTCTCTTGAGTATTCTACAACGATGACAAAATGTCGCGGATGTACAAATACATGCCGCCTTACGATCAATCATTTCAGCGGCGGACGAAAATTTATAACCGGAAACCGCTGCGAACGTGGTCTTGGAAAAGAGAAAAACACAAATACGATGCCGAACTTATTTGATTACAAATTCCATCGTTATTTTGATTACGAACCGCTTTCCGAAGAAAATGCCAAACGGGGAATCATTGGAATCCCGCGTGTACTTAACATGTATGAAAATTATCCGTTTTGGTTTACATTTTTTACGAAGCTTGGATTCCGCGTCATACTTTCTCCGGCTTCCACGAGAAAGATTTATGAACTCGGAATCGAATCCATTCCGAGTGAATCCGAGTGTTATCCGGCAAAACTGGCTCACGGACACATCCAATGGCTTATCAATCATGGGATCAAACATATTTTTTACCCTTCCATCCCATATGAAAGAAACGAATTCGAAGATGCAAACAACCATTACAACTGTCCGATCGTTACCTCTTATCCGGAGAACATCAAAAACAATATTGATCCCATTATTGAAAATGAAATTGATTTTATCCATCCTTTCCTCTCCTTTAAAAACGAGGAAACGATCGCTTACCGCCTGTGCGAAGAATTAGAAACAAAATTTTCTCTTTCTAAAAGCGAAATTTACGCCGCTGTACATGACGCATGGAACGAACTTGCTTCCTGCCGTGAAGATATGCGACGCAAAGGTGAAGAAACGATTAAATTTTTGAATGAAACCGGAAATCGGGGGATCGTTCTTGCCGGAAGACCGTATCATATCGACCCTGAAGTCAACCACGGACTTCCTGAAATGATCCTTTCTTACAATATCGCCGTATTGACAGAAGATTCCGTCTCCCACCTTCATCCGGTGGAACGGCCGCTCAACGTAATGGATCAGTGGATGTATCACTCCCGACTGTATGCCGCGGCAAACTATGTAAAAACAACCGAAAATCTTGATCTGATTCAGTTGAACTCCTTCGGATGCGGTCTTGACGCCGTCACAACTGATCAGGTCGCAGATATTTTAACAAATTCAGGAAAGATTTATACAACCTTAAAAATTGATGAGGTAAACAACCTGGGGGCAGCCCGAATCCGTGTACGCTCCCTGCTCGCGGCAATCCGTGTACGCGAACAAAAGAAAAATGATCGTACTATCCACTCTGCCGCAATCCAAAAAGTACCGTTTACAAAAGAAATGAAAGCCACCCATACGATTCTCTGCCCGCAGATGTCTCCTATTCATTTTGAAATGCTTGAAGCTGCGTTCAGAGGCTCAGGATATCATTTTGAGGTTCTTCCCAATGATAATAAGCAGGCAGTAGATGTCGGATTAAAGTATGTAAATAACGACGCCTGCTATCCGTCTCTGATCGTTGTCGGTCAGATCATGGAAGCGCTCCTTTCCGGTAAATATGATCTTGATAAAGTAGCCGTTATCATCACTCAAACCGGAGGAGGATGCCGCGCTTCTAACTACATCGGATTTATACGGCGCGCCCTGAAGAAAGCCGGATTCGGTCATGTTCCGGTGATTTCTCTGAACTTAAGCGGACTGGAAGGAAACCCTGGATTTAAATTAACCCCTTCCCTGATCCTTCGAATCGTGTACGGAGCACTTTTTGGCGATATTTTCATGAAATGTGTATATCGCATGAGACCATACGAAGCCGTCCCCGGTACAACGGACAAAATCCACCGCAAATGGGCTGAAATATGCAAAGAATTTATTTCAAAAGGCTATCCTTCCCGCCACAGATTCAAAAAACTTTGCCGGGAAATCATCCATGACTTTGACACGATCGAAACATTAGATATTAGAAAACCGCGCGTTGGTATTGTCGGAGAAATCCTTGTGAAGTTTCTTCCTGCTGCTAATAATCATCTTGCAGAACTTTTGGAAGCTGAAGGCGCCGAGGCAGTTGTACCTGATTTGGCAGACTTTTTACAATATTGCTTTTACAATCAGAATTTCAAGGTGTCTCATCTTGGAATGAAAAAATCAAAAGCATTTGCCGGACAGCTCGGTATCCGAACAGTTGAATGGTTCCGATCTCCTGCCACAAAAGCTTTCGCTGCCAGCAGCCACTTTGCTCCGCCTGCAAGAATCGAACATTTAGCCGAAATGGCTTCCAATATCGTATCACTCGGAAATCAGACTGGAGAAGGATGGTTTCTTACCGGAGAAATGCTGGAGTTAATTGAAAGCGGAGCAGAAAATATCATCTGTACTCAACCTTTCGCCTGCCTTCCAAACCATGTCGTAGGAAAAGGAGTTATTAAAGAACTTCGCAGACTTCATCCACAATCAAACATTGTCGCCATTGATTTTGACCCAGGCGCAAGTGAAGTCAACCAATTAAACAGAATTAAACTGATGCTTTCCACTGCATTTAAAAATATGGAAAAAGATCAGGCAACTCAAAAATAAAAAAGGAATTATATTTCCTATATATACAAATCACCGGAAGCGCCAAAAGGCATATTCCAGGATTGTAAGCGGTCGCCAAGGTCTCGGGCAAACCCAGACTTTGGCTCATCGCCAGCAAAAAGCGAGACAGTCTGACAGTCTGCCCCGCTTTCTCTTAACAAATTTTTTATCCCTTCCATAGCTATAACGCACATGCATCCATATTCAGCCTTCAAGCATGGAAATCACTTCTTTTGGAGTTTCCGCCAGCACCTCTGCTCCCGACTGCTCCAGTTCTTCCTTTGATCCATACCCATACAGTACACCTATACTATGCAGTCCTGCACGTTTTGCTCCAATCATATCATGGGAACGATCTCCGATCATGACAACTCTATTACGTTCCTTGATCTGACAGCTATCTAAAACATATTCGATCACTTCATACTTATCTGTCCGGCTTTCATCCATACACGCCCCTCCAATTAATTCAAAATATTCAGAAAAGCCGAAATAATCTGCGATCTGCCTTGCAAATATTTCCGGTTTTGAAGTTGCTACAGCCAGACGGTATCCTTTTTCTTTCAAATTCCTCAGCGTTTCCATTACGCCGTCGTAAACACGATTTTCAAAAATCCCTTTATCCTTGTAGTATTCTCTGTAATCTACTACCATTTTAGCGCCCTCGGCATCTGTCAGCCCGCACACTTTACAAAACTGCTCCCGAAGAGGCGGTCCGATAAAGCTTCTCAGTTGTTCTTCTGAAAGCATCGGAAGGCTGTTTTTTTCAAGAGCATACTTTATACTGTTCATAATCCCCAGCGCAGAATCAGTAATAGTTCCATCCAAATCAAAAAATATCATCTCATATTTCATACTTTATCCCTCCGAAAATCAAGAATCGATCACTCTGAAAAAGTCAAAAACTGCGAATATGATCTTCCTCTTCACTCTGCGTCTTGATTACTTTTTTTACAACAATATAATATCCAAAATCATCGTTCACTTTTACAAAAACACGATCCCCTTCCTTATGCCCGAGCAGCGCTTTTCCGAGCGGAGATTCGATACTCACTAATCCATTCAAAGAGCTCCCCCTCACAGAGGTCACGATCCGGTATGTTTCCACTTCTTCATCATCTTCACAGTATACTTCTACTGTATTGTTCAGACCGATTTCATCTTCTTTTGAATGATCTTCGACAATTACCGCAGTCTTTAACATTCGTTCCAAATAACGAATACGGCTTTCATTCCTGTTTTTCTCCTTCTTTGCCGCGTGATATTCAAAATTTTCACTCAGATCGCCATGGGATCGTGCCTCTTTTACAGCTTCGATCAATTCCTTTCTTTCCACAAGTTTACGATGCTCGATCTCTGCCTGTATTTTCTCTACATCGCTCTTTGTCAATTTTTCCCGCATTCTTTTCCTGCTCCTTTATACCTGCCTTGCGCGGCAGATTTTTCGTTACTTCTTAACAATAAAAACAATGGTCACTTCTTCATATAAACGACAGACCCCGAATTCTCGAGGTCTGTACTGTCTTAAATAACTTCATTCTTTTACAGAAACATAAAAAGCGCTTATTTTACAAGAAGTGATTTTCCTGTCATCTCTTTCGGCTGTTCCATTCCCATCAGCTCGATCAGTGTAGGTGCAATATCTGCAAGACATCCGCCTTCTCTGAGTTTATAAGAAGGCTCTGCATTGACAAGAATAAACGGTACCGGATTTGTCGTGTGAGCAGTAAACGGTTCTCCTGTCTCTTCATCGATCAACTGCTCTGCATTTCCATGATCCGCACAAATAAACATCTGGCCGTTTACTTCCTTCACAGCTTCTACCGCTCTTCCGACACACTCATCAACTGCTTCGATCGCTTTGATTGCAGCCGGTTCAACGCCTGTATGACCAACCATGTCAGGATTTGCGTAGTTAATAATAATAACGTCATATTTATCAGATTTGATTGCAGCAACGAGCTTATCGCTTACTTCATAAGCGCTCATCTCAGGTTTCAGATCATATGTTGCCACTTTCGGAGATTTTACAAGAATTCTGTCCTCTCCTTCATTCGGTTCTTCTACGCCGCCATTGAAGAAAAATGTCACATGAGCGTATTTCTCTGTCTCTGCAATACGAGCCTGCTTCAGTCCATTTGCCGCGAGGAATTCACCAAATGTATTTGTAATCTCTTCTTTTACAAACGCAACAAGTTTATTTTCGATTGTTACATCATATTCTGTGAAACATACATAAGTTGTTTTCACCCGTTCTCCTCTGGCAAAACCGTCAAACTGATCATCACAGAATGTTCTTGTGATCTCTCTTGCGCGATCCGGTCTGAAATTGAAGAAGATCATCGAATCGCCGTCTTTTACTGTCGCTGTCGGAGCGCCGTCTTTCAGCACTACAAACGGTTCTACAAACTCGTCTGTTTTCTCATTGTCATAAGATGCCTGAATTCCTTCAAGCGCCGATGCAGCTTCAACACCTTCGCCTTTCACCAAAGCGTTGTATGCTTTTTCTACACGATCCCAACGGTTATCACGATCCATTGCATAGTAACGTCCTGATACGGATGCAACTTCACCTACTCCGATCTCTTTCATCTTAGCTTCCAGCTCCGCCACGTAATCTTTTCCTGATGCCGGAGGTGTGTCTCTTCCATCAAGGAAACAGTGTACATAAACTTTCTCGATTCCCTGCTTTTTCGCCAGTTCAAGCAAACCGTAAATATGAGTATTGTGGCTGTGAACTCCACCGTCAGACACAAGTCCCATCATGTGAAGAGAAGAATTGTTTTTCTTCACATTTTCACATGCTGCAAGAAGTGCCTTATTTTCAAAGAAGTCTCCGTCCTGAATTGATTTTGTGATCTTTGTCAGATCCTGATATACAATTCGTCCTGCACCCATATTCAAATGTCCAACTTCTGAATTTCCCATCTGTCCTTCCGGAAGTCCGACTGCCATTCCACTTGCATTTCCTTTTACAAACGGGCACTCTGCCATCAGCTTGTCCATTACCGGAGTCTTTCCTTCTGCTACTGCATTCCCCTTATCATCAGATCTTAATCCATATCCGTCTAATATCATCAATACGGTTGGTTTTTTACTCATATCCATATCTCCTTTAACTGTACATTTGTAGTTTTCATTCCGCTATTTATTGTACCTTCTTTTTCTTTGTTTTGCAAGCACGAACAGACCGGACTATCGCATTTATGCATCCGTCCGGTCTGTTTATAAATTTAATCCCGTATTTATTTTACGAAATATTTCCGAAAAATTAGTAATTTACGATTTTTCCGAAATCAGCTTTCAGAGAAGCGCCTCCTACAAGGCCTCCGTCGATATCAGCCTGTGCAAACAGCTCTGCTGCGTTTCCTGCATTTACAGAACCGCCGTACTGAATACGGATTTCTTCTGCTGTTGCATCGTCATATACTTCTGCAACGCACTCACGGATTGCCTTACAAACTTCCTCTGCCTGCTCTGTTGTAGCTGTTTTTCCTGTTCCGATTGCCCAAATCGGCTCATAAGCGATAACCATTGTTTTTGCCTGCTCGGATGTAACATTCTGAAGCCCTACTTTTACCTGCTGACGGATGAAATCCATTGTCACGCCCTGCTCTCTCTGCTCAAGAGACTCACCGCAGCACATGATCGGTGTAATGCCGTGCTCAAATGCTTTCAGTACTTTTTTATTTACATCTTCGTTTGTTTCACCGAAGTAATCTCTTCTCTCAGAATGTCCGAGAACAACGTATTTTACACCTGCATCTACAAGCATAGCCGGAGAGATCTCGCCTGTATAAGCGCCGCTCTCTTCAAAATACATATTCTCAGCTCCAACCTGAATGTTTGTTCCTTTTACAGCTTCAACAACCGGTACGATATCGATTGCCGGAACACAGAATACAACATCTACTTCCTCGTTTGCTACGAGCGGTTTCAATTCCTCTACAAGTGCTACCGCCTCGCTCGGAGTTTTGTTCATTTTCCAGTTACCTGCAATAATTTTTCTTCTTGCCATTTTATTATTCTCCTTCTTCTAGACCGCTTTCATTTATTTATCGTTAGCTGCCACTACACCCGGAAGTTCCTTTCCTTCAAGGAATTCCAGAGAAGCTCCGCCACCTGTGGAAATATGT
>CAJLUP010000041.1 GCA_905209865.1 uncultured Lachnospiraceae bacterium | reverse complement strand
CTGCAGCCACAAGCCTGCACTGATTCCATCCTGCGAGGACGTAATCTCAAAAGTACCGTCTTTTAAATACACAAATCCTAAACTCGCATCATCTGCATTTTCTGCATGAATTCCGTCCTTTCCCGAGGTTATCTTATAAGATCCATCGGCAATACGAATACTGTCTTTTCCGCAAATTCCATGACTTGCACTTGTGATTTCATAAATCCCCCCTGTAAAGACAAGATCATCCTTTGACACGATTCCATGCCCTGCATCAGCTGTAACCGTGAGTTTTCCCGTTCCGTTCAATGTAAGATCTGATTTTGAGAAAACGGCTGCGTCTATATTGTTTTCATCGATCGCCGTATAAGTTCCTCCGTTTTTCAAATAATTTTCTGTTCCCTCTGCTGTCGTAACGAACACTTTATCTGCAGAACGCACATATAACGCCGCCGATTGCGAATTGCTCACTTCTGCATTTTTTAACACTACTCTGACTTTATCTGTATCTTCCGCCTCTACAATAATCATTCCGTCTGTCAGTGTCCCTGTCAGCAAATACGTTCCTTCATCTGTAATTGTAACTGTGTTTTCTGAAATTTTCACAGCATCTGATCCGCAGGAAGATCCGTCATCTGAAAGTTGGATTACCGCGCACTCCTCTTCTTCATATTCGACTTCCTGATCTCTTTTTGAAAACATATCTGACGTATCAATTTCAACTATGCCGCTGTCTGTCAAAGAGGCAGACTGTGTATTTTCCTGATCATTTTTGTCTGACTTTATCTGTGCACTACATCCTGACAACAGCAACGCTCCTGTAATGATAAAAAGTAAAACTTCTTTCTGTTTCAAATTGTAACCTCCTATAACTCACCGATAATCGTTTCCTGTCTGCAAATTGTAATTTCCAAATTTCCGTTCCGGCATCGAAGTGCGTCAATAAACTCTTTTTCCTTTCCTACATCTTTCAACGTCAGGTTATAAGTAAGCTTAAACAAACTTCCCATATTAGTTGTTTTAATTTGAACAACCTCATAATCAGATGCATATTTTTTTAAAATTTTGTCAAACACACCACTGTAGTCCAAATCTTCCGGTATTGTAATATGTAATGTTTTATAGCGCGCCGAATGTTTTCTTGTTCCGAAATCTGTTCTGTTATACAGAAGCATCATTCCTCCAAGAATTACCGCTGACAAAAATGCATATGCCAGGTATCCCATCCCTGCTACTAGTCCCGAGCACATGGCAAGAAAGATTGCTCCGATTTCTTTTGCAGAACCTGGTACAGAACGAAAACGCACTAAACTGAACGCACCGGCTACTGCCACTCCGGTTCCTACATTTCCATTTACCATCATGATCACAACACAGACAACTGCCGGAAGAAGCGCCAAAGTTGCCACAAAACTCTTTGTATATTTCGTCCCACACATATAAGTTCCTGCCAAAACTACTCCAATGACAAGCGCACATCCCACACATAGCAGAAAATCGGAAACTGTGATTACACTCGTCATATCCGTATCAAAAATCCCCTTAAAAAAAGTATCAGCCATTTCTATATCCTCCCTGTTTTCACTTTATCTGATGCTTCTGTCTGCTTCGGTTCTGTCAGCATACGCTGATAAGCAGAACCATATTTTGAAAATGATGTTTTATAAAGATGATTTTCGGTAAGTACCCGACTCATCCACAGCGGAATTCCTCCGGAAGTTTTTATCTCCATCAATGTCTGATCCTCACTCAATAGCGGAATACCGTAAATGCTGCTTCCTAAAGAGAACTCTTGCCTTCGATAAAGAATATTTTCATCGAAAGTTACCCGGAAATCGCTTCCGTCTAACGCATAGTACGCTTCTCGTTCATAGGACAGAAATACAGACGGATGCAGTCCCTCATAATAATCTCTAAAATATTGAATTTCTTTTCCGATCTGAGAACGGATCGGCAGAGGCGTTCCATTTTCAAAACTTTCCATCACTTCTTCCTCGGGAAGCTGAAGCCTTCTTTTGTAAACTACCGATTTGTATTTTTTCTTGATTTCTACATAAACCGGATCTCTTGTACAAACCGGCCGGTAACTTCTGATGCGAAGTTTTTCTTTATATACAGGCTTTTCCAGCGAATGACGAATCAGCCGGAAATTATCTGTATCAAAATAAATATTTCTAATTGTCGTTCTTCCATAGTCGTCCAGCTTCATGTAAGAACTCATCTCCTGAAGAATCTGCTCTTTTTGCTGCCGTGTAAGAAGATATTTCAGTTCATAACGTTTAAACGTCATTTGATATGCCATAATATTCCTCCATTAATTCTGTATTTCACGCATATCACTATAAAACGCTTACCTTAATTTAACTTAAAATAAACATAATCACCGGAAGTGCCAAAAGGCACATTCCAGGATTGTAAGCGGTCGCCACTGCACAAAAAAACCGTCTACCGAAAAATCGGTAAACGGTCATGTATATATCACCAACCTACAGAAAGAAAATTATTCGTTATTCTTTTTAATTATTAAAAACTACCATGATCTTCAATGATTTCTCATCTTTTGTCTCAGCCGTAATCTTTCCCTTATGATTCTCCGCAATGGCTGCTGCAATAGAAAGTCCAAGTCCATATCCTCCTGTTTGGGAATTTCTTGAATTATCTGTGCGATAAAATCGATCAAACAGATAAGGAATTTGTTCTTTAGATATCGATTCTGTCGTATTAAATACCGAGAAATAGATTCGCTTATTCTGTCTCTTTAATGTAACGGAAATCCTTCCGTTCTGGTTTGTATATTTCACAGCATTATCCAGCAAAAGCATTAAAAGTTCTCTGATTGCCTTTTCATCTCCATTCATAGAAATCATAGGTTCAACAGAGCATGTAAGTGTCACCTTCTGAATTTTTGCCGGAGCCTGAAATTCTCCGACCACCTCTTCCACCAAATCTGACAGTGGGAATTCCACAGTCAGTTCACTCTTCCCGCCTTCTTCCATTCTGGACAGCACCACAAGAGAATTCGTTAGATCCGCAAGCCTGTTTGTCTGACTCCGAATATCTTTCAGCCACTCATTTTCTCCGAAATCCATTTCCAAAATTTCTGTATCTGCATCAATAATCGTAAGCGGGGTCTTTAATTCATGACCGGCATCTGTAATAAAACGTTTCTGTTTTTCATAATTATCAGAAAAAGGCTTTACGATACGGGCAGACAGATAAACCATCAGTACAAAAACAGCCAATAATCCTACTGCTGTAACGCCAAATCCTGTCATGAAAAGATTGTGGAACAGATCTAACTGTCTCCTGCAGTCCAAAAAGATAATCCTTATTTCCGACCCGGAATCCGAAATCAAATACCTATAGTGATCGGCAAACCCTCTCTCATACTGTTTTTCTAAAGCTCTCTGTGCATACCCTGCCGCATCCACGGCATGGATCGACGCGATCTTCCCGGTATCAGTAAAAATAATGTTTCCTTCTTTATTCATTAAAACAGAAAAATATCTTGTTTCATATGGCAGTTCCGGTGAAAAGATTGATTTTTCTTTCTTCTTATCATCCGGCGGTTTCTGTGGAAAATCTCCTGCATTCTCAGCTAATATATCAAGAATGTGATCGGAATCTTTTATGATTTTGCCATAATTTAATCCGATCACAATACTCTCAATCACCAGCAATACGAAAAGCAAAGAAACCATAGACGCTGTCACCAGCTTTATGCGAAGCTTTCTAATCATGTAATTTCCTCCAAAGAATACCCGGCATTTCTAGTCGCTTTAATCTGTATATCTGCATGAAGGGCGGCAAGTTTTTTCCTAAAATAAGAAATATATACCCACACTACGTTAATTTCCGCTTCACTGTCATATCCCCATATTTTTTCAAGGAAACGTTCCGAAGAAATTAATTGATGGGGATTATTCATGAGAAGTTCCAGCATTTGAAACTCTTTATTTGCCAGTCGAAAACTCCCTTTAGGAGTCGATAATTCAAACGCTGCTCTGTCCAGGGTGACATTTCCTACATGTAATTTCGAGTCTGCCTGTGCAGCCTGCGTTCTTGTCATTGCACGAATTCTCGCCAACAATTCCTTTGAATGAAACGGTTTTGCCAAATAGTCATTTGCCCCTGCATCCAAGCCTTCCACTTTATCATCAACTTCTGATTTTGCAGTCAACAGTAAGACCGGAATCAGATTCCCCTGCTCCCGTATCTTTTTCAAGACAGTCAATCCATCCACTTTGGGCATCATAATATCCAAAATAACTCCGTCATAATTATCCATTTTTAAATAATCTAATGCACTTTGACCGTCATACACGGCATCTACAGAATATTTGCTGCGCTCCAAAATGGTTGTAAGAGCTTTCGATAACGCTTTCTCATCTTCTGCCAACAATAACCTCATCGTTTTCCTCCTTACACATATGCGCTTTGAATCAATTTGCTGTCTGTCTCTGCTATTCTAATCCTGCTAACTTAAGTCAACTTAAATAATCGGGAGTTACTGTATCTTTTTCTTATGCTATTCTATAATCCAAGCTTTTTCAGCATTTCATACTCATTCTCTGCCTGCTCCATATGAGTCCCGATCTGACTGATCACACGGGCGGATTGTCTTCCCCGGCAAACAGCGCCTCTGCCTGCGCGGATGATCCATGCTGCTGGAAGAAGCAGCGGATATTTTTTCAGAATCGGAAAAGCTCCCTCCATATCATGAACAGTCGGGAAAAAGTATCTTCTGTACGCTCTGAGCTTCTTATGGAAATCACTTTCCTTTCTGTTGCCCTGAACTCCCTTGCGCGTATATATATCGGCAAGCGTTCGTTTCTGATGTCCGTAAATTCCTCCTGTAAATACATATTCCGCAAACCAGTCATATAATTCCGGTGTCGGCTGCTGCGCCCCTTCAATCTCTACATCAAACCATGATCTGCACAGCCAGAAAATAAGTTTTGCTATTTCAGTCAACCGCAATCTGTCTAACATATCCCACAGGCGTTTCTCACAGATTTTTCCCTGCATCCTTTTATAATAAACCGCTACATCCATAAACATTCGAACTCCCGCGCCGCTGGAACTTAAATGTTTCGCAATATGATAGACTAATAGTGTCATATGATATTCTGGTTTAAAATATCCTTCTGTATTTTCCTGCAAGAATTCGCTTTCCTCAAAAGCTGCTTGAAACCATGTGTCATATTCCCGATTCTTCCCATCTCCCAAAGTCCTTCCAAGACAAAGATGCATTTCTAATATAAGGCTGTATTTTTCATAAACATATACATCTGCAGATTCACTTGTACAGTGAAAACCGGCCTTTTTTAAAGCCGCATCCGCTCTTTTTGCATCCTCCTTATGAATTAAAAAATCAACATCTGACATCATTCGAAGGGCAGGTATCGGATAATACTTTCGGAGTTCCCACCCTTTAAAAAAGATATGCTGTATCCCTGCCTGTTCCAACGTCTCGTCAAGAACTTTCATCTCGTTTTCTCTTTGAATATCACAAGTAACCGCCAAGCGATACTGACTCTGAAACACTTTTAATCGTTCTTCAGAGCATCCCTCTGTCTGCTTTAACACAACGTAACAAATCCCGCTTACTGTATGGATCTGTGCAAGATAAAAAAGTCGATCCCAAGAATCTCTTCCCATCTCTTGAAGTGTATTTTTTGTCTTCTCACTCAGTTTTCTGTTATGAATAAAAGAAGTTAGAAGGTCGGTAAGCAGCTGCTCTTCTCTTTTCATTCTTTTTTCTCCTCTTTCTTTTTCTTCTGTCCCCGTTTTTCTTCTTGTTTCCCGTTGTGCCTGTTCCTATTTCTTAAGCTATAACCCTAGCCATCCCTTTTTCAGCCGCTTCTGCAATCACGGGGAACAAGTTCGTCATTCTGATTCATTTTGATGTTAAAACTGCCGTTTTTGTCGGTTTCTAAATGATTCAATATTTCATCCTGCATAATATCACTGTTTAATATAGAAGTAAAGATAGTTTCTAATTCCTCTGTCTCCTTCATAGCTTTTTCACCATTTAATTCTTTTGAAACTGCAAATGCCACTTTTGCTCCATTAAAAACAGAAATGTTCTGTACACATAATTTTGATTCTGTAGAACATTTGATAGATGAGATTGAGAACTATATAGATTATTATAATAACAAGAGAATTAAGCGCAAACTAAAAGGACTGAGTCCGGTACAATACCGGATTCAATCCTCATTAGCTGCATAATTAAACTGCAGCTTTTTCTTTCATAAAACTTATTTTTCAAATAACTATGTTTCCGATTACGGATTAATAAAACTCGTATACACTTTTTTCTCTTTTTCAGGCAGACCGAATGCCTCTTTCCCGAGCGCGATACTTTTCATAAGAAAGACCATATTTCTTGCTACTCCGCGCATTGTCTGCTTACCTTCTTCATCCAAAGCCGCTTCTCCGACTTTTCTTCCATGGATGCAGTTCCAATACTGACCTGACGCGATCGGCATATCTGAAATCGTAAAATATTTATTTAACTCGTCAAATGTAGCGGAACATCCTCCCCGCCTTGCACATACAACACTTGCGCCGACCTTCATTGACTTATCAAATTTTGTACTATAAAACAGTCGGTCAAGACAGGCAATAAGTGTCGCATTGGCAGAAGCATAAAAAACCGGACTTGCAATCACCATTCCGTCTGCCGCTTCGAATTTAGGCGCCAGTTCATTTACAATGTCGTCAAACATACATTTTCCGTTTTTATAGCATGTTCCACACGCTGCACACCCTCGAATATCCATTTTCCCGATTTGGATTGTCTCGTATTCTACGCCATTCTCTTCAAAAATATGTTCCATTTCATGGATTGCCATCGTCGTATTGCCTTCTGTCCTCGGACTTCCATTTAAAATCAAAACCTTTAATTGATCTGCCATTTTTCTTTTCTCCTTTTTCCTTTTTTCTTTTTTCCGCCGATTTTTATTTCATATATTTCTATTCTGCTTTTATCGAATTCATTCCTCTTATCACACTTCATCCGAAGAAAGATCTTTTCCCCGAAGTTTTAAATAATAAAACTTTACTTTCTCCACAAGTGTCGTTAAATAGCGAAGCACCGGTTCAGTCGCAATCGCAAATACTACAAAAAGCATAATACATTCTTTTGTCATACTTGTAATAGCAAACAGGTCTTTCAGGAAAATGCTGCAGAACAATAATCCTGCAATACATCCTCCGACAATTCCGAACCGTATTTTATTCATCGGAGCACTGATCTTATACAGGATCATAAATCCTACGATTGCCAAAAGCATCGTTGCCGCTGTCGATATGTCAGTCGAATTTACGCCAAACGTCCTTCCAAATATCACAAGAGCTGCAACTGCAAGAGCATCCGTCAGAGCCGCCGGAAGAGCTTTCAACAAGACATTTGTAAGAAAACGCCCTTTGATCATATTTTTATTCGGTTCAAGTGCAAGGAAAAATGCAGGAACACCGATCGTAAACATACTGATCAAAGAAACTTGTGACGGTTCCAAAGGATAAGTAAACATAAATACAACCGAAGCAACACTCAACAAAAATGAAAAGATATTTTTCACAAGGAATAAACTTGCCGATCTCTGAATATTATTGACAACCCTTCTTCCTTCCAGCACAACCTGCGGCATACAAGAAAAATCTGATTCCAGCAATACAAGCTGAGACGCCTGCGCCGCTGCGTCGCTTCCTGATGCCATGGCAATGCTGCAGTCTGCATCTTTGAGCGCAAGCACATCATTTACTCCGTCTCCGGTCATTGCGACCGTATGTCCCGCTTCTTTCAAAATACGGACAAACTTCCGCTTCTGATTTGGCGTAACCCGTCCAAAAACCGTATTATTGAGAAGTGCTTTTCGCATTGACTGCTCATCTTCAAATTCTGACGCGTCCACATAGCGGTCTGCATGCTTAATTCCTGCCTGCTTTGCGACATTCGAAACAGTAACAGGATTATCTCCGGAAATGACTTTTACTTCCACGCCCTGTTCTGCAAAATATTCAAAAGTCTCTTTTGCAGCTTCCCGGATCGGGTTTGCCAGTAAAACAAAGCCAAATGGAATAATACCGTGAGTCAGAGCTTTTCCGTCGATCTCTTCATCGTAAATTCCAAATGCAAGAACCCTCGCTCCTGTAGACGCATATTCTGTAATCTCTTCCGCATAGTCATCATATTTTTCTTTCAAAACAAATTCCGGCGCTCCAAGCACATAAGCACCGTCTTCAAATGTAACACTGCTGTATTTTGTAGCAGAGGAAAATCCGGTTTTTGACAAAACATTCTTCCCCGATGCTTTTGTAAAATACTCTTTCAACGCTGCCATCGTAATATTATCTTTTGTCATAGCCGCCGCAAAATCTCCGACAAGCAAAGATAAATCTCCATTTTCTTCCTCATCGTATTCGTCAGTCTGGACTAATTTTTGAACTTTCATTGTATTCTCTGTAATCGTTCCTGTCTTGTCAACACACAACACATCTACACGAGCGAGCGTTTCAATACATTTCATGTCATGCAAAAGTACTTTTTTCTGCGCTAATCTAATAGAACTTACGGCAAGCGCAACACTTGCAAGCAGGTACAAACCTTCCGGTATCATTCCGATCACCGCCGCGATCATAGACGTCACACTTTCCCGAAATCCGTCGTGTTGAATAAAAAACGCCTGTGAAAAAAGAACAATTCCGATTGGAATGATCGCCACACCGACACATTTGACAAGTTTATCAAGAGAACGGATCATTTCCGACTGTTCTTTGGACTGCATGGCCTTTGCCTGTAAGGTCAGTTTCGATATATAGGAATCCTCCCCGACTTTATCCAGCCGCGCATGACACTGTCCTGATACAATAAAACTTCCGGACATCAATTTGTCACCTTTGCGTTTCGTGATCTCATCAGATTCACCGGTCAGCAACGATTCATTTACCTGAACTTCTCCTGCCGAAACTTCCGCATCGGCACATACCTGATCTCCGGCTTTAAAAACCACAATATCGTCGATGACAAGTTCCTCTGCGTTGATCATAGTTCTTTTTCCATCACGAACAACCGAAGCACGGGGCGCATTCAACATCGTCAGTTTATCAAGCACCTGTTTTGCCCTTATTTCCTGAACAATTCCAATCAGCGTATTTGCAATAATTACAGGAAGAAAGGTCAGATCTCTGAACGATCCTACAAGACAAAGCAATACGGCAAGCACGACAAAGATCAAGTTAAAATAAGTAAATACATTTTCATGAATAATTTCCTTCGTTGTCTTTGAAGGTGGTTCTACCGCTTTGTTCGTCCACCCGTGCAGCCGATGTTCTTGAACCTGCTGACTCGTCAGTCCCTTTTTATAATCGGGATTATATCGTGTTGTCGGAATCTTCCGTTCCTTTTTTTCCTCACTGTGCACTTGTTTTCTTCTTGCCATACAGCTTTTCACCTCTGTCTCTTCTTTCGTGCCGCCATTTTCCGCTGTTTCCTCTGCGCCCTGTCCTGTGCCATGTACAAGGGTAGCGCCGATGTACAGACCATAAATGGAGCTTTCTGTACAGCGACGCTATCGCCTGCAGTTTTTTTTATTTTTATGACTCTTCCTCTGATCCGAGTTCTTTCTGGGATAATATCCTCATGAACTCATCTCCGGTGATCGTTTCTTTCTCATACAGGTACTTTGCAAGTTCATGTAGTTTTCCCTGATGATCATTCAGCAGTTTTCGCGCCTTCTCATAAGACTGTTTTACCACATCTACAACCATATCGTCAATAGCTGTCGCTGTCTCCGGTGAACAGCTCAAACTGCTGTCGCCTCCAAGATATGGATTTGACTGTGTTTCCAGAGCAACCATACCGAATCGTTCACTCATTCCGTATCTGGTGATCATCGCCCGCGCAAGTTTCGTTGCCTGTTCGATATCGTTTGACGCGCCTGTTGTCACTGATCCGAATACAAGCTCTTCCGCACATCTTCCGCCCGTCAATGTAGCGATCTTATTCGTGAGTTCTTCCTGCGTCATCAGATTTCGTTCCTCTTCTTCCACCTGCATCGTATAACCAAGCGCACCGGAAGTTCTTGGGATAATGGTAATCTTTGTAACCGGAGCGGAATGAGTCTGCAGCGCCGCTACAAGAGCATGCCCGATTTCATGATATGCAACGATCAGTTTTTCTTTTGTGGAAAGAACACGGTTTTTCTTCTGATATCCTGCGATCACGACCTCAATACTTTCTTCAAGATCCGATTGAACGACAAATTTTCTGTTTTCACGAACTGCACGAAGCGCCGCTTCGTTTACCATATTTGCCAGTTCTGCGCCCGATGCGCCTGATGCTGCTCTCGCAATAGCGTTAAAGTCAACATTGTCGCCAAGCTTGATCTTTCTGGCATGTACTTTCAGGATTTCTTCTCGTCCCTTAAGGTCAGGAAGTTCTACCGGAATTCTCCGATCAAAACGTCCGGGACGCAGGAGAGCCGGATCTAACGTGTCCGGACGGTTTGTCGCCGCAAGTATGACAACGCCTTTGGACGCATCGAATCCATCCATTTCTGTAAGAAGCTGATTGAGTGTCTGCTCTCGTTCATCATTTCCCGCCATTCCGTGACTGTCTCGTTTCTTTCCGATCGTATCGATCTCATCGATAAATACAATACAAGGCGCTTTTTCATTTGCCTGTTTGAACAGATCACGCACTTTCGATGCTCCCATACCGACAAACATCTCCACAAATTCCGATCCTGAAATAGAGAAAAACGGAACGCCTGCTTCTCCTGCAACCGCCTTTGCAAGGAGAGTTTTTCCTGTTCCCGGAGGTCCTACAAGAAGCGCCCCTTTCGGACATACAGCGCCGATCTCCTGATATTTCTGCGGATTATGAAGGAAGTCAACGATCTCTGTCAAAAGTTCTTTTGCCTCATCTTCGCCTGCTACATCGTTGAATGTAATTCCGGTTGTCGACTGCACATATACTTTCGCATTGCTCTTCCCGAACTGCATAAACTGATTTCCGCCTGCTGCTCCTCCCATCTTTTTCATAAGCTGACGGGACAAAAACTGACCGAGCAGTATAAAAAGAATCATAGGAATTACAATCGACAAAAGCATACTCAAAAATGGACTCATCTGCCGGTCTGCAACTCTTCCGAATTTACATCCTGCCTTTTCCAATCTGTTTACCAGATCCGGATCATCGAATTTTGTCGTTTCATACTGTTGGGAATCTTCGCTCTTATCTGTGAAATAAATGCTTTCTCCTTCAAGCTGTACCTTTGATACTTCTTTGTTTTCTACCATTGTAAGAAATGTACCATAATCAACTTCCTTTACATTACCGCCTACAATGGCAGGGAATACAAAGGAGTTAAAAAGAATCAGCACTGCCAGCGCAATCAGATAATACACAATCAGCGGCTTTCTTGGTTTTTGTACTTGTTTCATAATAATCCTCCTGTCTGTATCCCTCTGCTTCTTTTTGAAAATAAAATTTATTTTTCTTTCTTCTTAAGCGCCAGACGGATTGCTTTTAAAATCTGAATGATCGGAATATTCACTGCCGCAAGACCATACACGATCAAAAGCTGCGTCAAATTCAAAGTCTGCACCTTGAAAATACTGTGAAGTCCCGGAATCATAACAACCATTGTCACTAACGCAAGTCCTAAAAGAAAGGCTCCGATCAAGTAAATATTGTTGAACAGTTTCCTTGAAAATACAACCGGTCTGTCTGACTTACAGTTAAATCCGTGGAACAGTCTTGCTGAGCAAAGTGTTGCGAACGCCATTGTACTTCCAAGCAGCGCATTACCGCCTTTATATCCGATCAAAAATGCAATCATCGTTGTAATTCCGATAGACAACCCTTCCGTTCCGATCTTAAGCATAAAACTCTTTGTTAGAATCGACTCGTTCATCGGGCGGGGTTTTTCTTCCATCACTTCTTTTGAATGAGGTTCGAGTCCGAGAGCGATTGCCGGAAGGCTGTCTGTCAACAAGTTGATAAACAACAGATGTACCGGTGCAAACGGAACCGGAAGACCTGCGATCGAAGCATACAGTACTGCAAGAATCGCGCCGAAGTTGCCTGAAAGAAGAAACTGAATCGAGTTTTTAATATTCCGATAAATATTTCTTCCGTTTTCTACTGCTTTTACAATCGTTGCAAAGTTATCGTCTGTCAGTACCATTGCCGCAGCATCTTTGGAAACTTCGCTTCCTGTAATTCCCATTGCAACACCGATATCCGCCTGTTTCAATGCCGGAGCATCGTTCACCCCGTCTCCTGTCATAGATACGATATTGCCTTTCTCCTGCCATGCGCGGACAATGCGGATCTTATGTTCCGGTGAAACACGAGCATATACTGAAATTCCTTCTACGAAATCTTTCAGTTCTTCATCTGAAAGCTTATCGATCTCAGCGCCTTCACAAGCCTCAGATTCGTCTTCCAAAATACCGATTCTCTTTGCAATCGCCGCAGCCGTCACTTTATGATCTCCCGTGATCATAATCGGACGAATGCCCGCTTTCTTACATTCAGCTACGGCAGCCTTAGACTCTTCACGCGGCGGATCCATCATCGCGATCAATCCCATAAATGTAAGATTGTTTTCATCTTCTAACGTTAATTCTAATTCATCTGATACTATTTTATATGCAAATGCAAGGACACGCAATCCCTGTCTTGAAAATGCCTGATTTTGTTCTTCAATGTTTCTTTTATCCTGCTCCGTTATCGGACGTACTCCCGAACCGATCTGTATCTGATCCATACGGTTCAGCAATACATCTACAGCACCTTTGACGATCATGAGCGGAACACCGTCAATCGTATGCTTTGTTGACATCAGTTTGCGATCGCTGTCAAAAGGATTTTCACTCTCACGCGGGTATTTTGTCCTTACCACTTCCGGATCAAGTCCAAGTTTACTTCCCAAATTGATCAGAGCCGTCTCTGTCGGATCTCCAATCTCTACACCGTCTGTATTTTTCGAATCATTACAGAGCATACTTCCAATCAGCAATCTGCTCTGTGACGGATCGTTTAAATCAATATTCTCTGCTTTGATGCAAAGACCATCAACATAGTAATCTTCAACTGTCATTTTGTTCTGTGTCAGCGTTCCTGTCTTATCAGAACAGATAATCGATACACTTCCAAGTCCTTCCACTGCCTGGAGTTTACGCATGATCGCATGTTCTTTTGCCATTTTCTGCGTACCGAAAGAAAGTACGATCGTAACGATTGAACTAAGAGCCTCCGGAATTGCCGCCACTGCAAGAGCTACTGCAAACAGAAAGGCATCTCCGATCTCATCTCCTCGAAGAATATTAATTCCAAACAGGATACCGCAGAACACAAGGATTAAGATAGAAAGTTTCTGACCGAACTGATCCAAATTGATCTGCAGCGGCGTTTTCTTCTCAGAAGTTGTTTTTAACAGACTTGCAATTTTTCCGACTTCTGTTTCCATTCCGATTCCGGTTACAACAAAAGAACCTCGTCCGTATGTGACA
>CAJLUP010000040.1 GCA_905209865.1 uncultured Lachnospiraceae bacterium | reverse complement strand
GACGCTCTTTCGATCTTTCTATCTCTCTGACAAGAGCCTTCACATACGCAGAAATATTTTCTTTCCGTACAGGAAATGAAAGAAAATCACAGTATGCACATTTCCTTACACAAAAAGGGATATGCACATACAGCTCTAACTCTTTTTTCATTGCCGCTCTTACCTCTTTTTACTCATCATCCAATTTGAGAACACTCATAAATGCTTTCTGCGGAATCTCTACGCTTCCGACCTGACGCATCCGTTTCTTTCCTTCTTTCTGCTTTTCAAGCAGTTTTCTCTTACGGGAAATATCCCCGCCGTAACATTTTGCCAAAACGTCCTTGCGCATCGCTTTCACTGTCTCACGGGCAATGATCTTGCTTCCGACTGCCGCCTGAATCGGAATTTCAAAAAGCTGACGCGGAATTTCTTCCTTAAGCTTCGCACACATTTTTCTTCCCCGATCGTAAGCGCTTCCTGCAAACACAATAAATGACAATGCATCTACTTCTTCTTTATTAATAAGGATATCCAGCTTCACAAGCTCTGATTTCTGATATCCCATCATTTCGTAATCGAATGATGCATAGCCTCTTGATCTTGACTTTAATGCGTCGAAAAAGTCATAGATAATCTCATTTAACGGCAGGTGATAATGAAGAACTGCACGCTTTTCTTCTATATATTCCATGCCCTGATAGATGCCGCGGCGTTCCTGACAAAGATCCATGATCGCACCAATATACTCTGACGTAACCATAATCTCTGCTTTTACCATCGGTTCTTCCATGTAATCAATTTCTGCCGGATCCGGCATATTCGTCGGATTTGTCAATTCGATCACTTCTCCGTTCGTTTTATAGATCTTATAAATTACACTCGGCGCAGTTGTCACGAGATCCAAATTATATTCTCTTTCCAAACGTTCCTGAATAATCTCAAGATGAAGAAGTCCGAGGAATCCGCAGCGGAATCCGAAACCGAGAGCCACTGACGTCTCTGCCTCAAACTGAAGCGCCGCATCGTTAAGCTGAAGTTTTTCAAGTGCGTCACGAAGATCCGGGTATTTTGCACCATCCGCAGGATATAATCCGCAATATACCATTGGATTTACCTTCTTATATCCGGGAAGCGGAGTCTCACACGGTCTTGATGCATCGGTCACAGTATCTCCTACCCGCGTCTCTTTCACATTTTTCAGACTCGCCGTAATATAGCCTACCATTCCTGCACTTAGTTCTTCACAGGGGATGAATCTTCCCGCCCCGAATGTTCCGACTTCTACCACATCAGCCTGTGCTCCGGTTGCCATCATAAGCATCGGAGTCCCTTTCCTTACTGTTCCTTCTTTGATCCGGCAAAATACAATAACTCCTTTATAAGAATCATAAACAGAATCAAAAATCAGCGCTTTTAACGGAGCTTTCGGATCTCCTTGCGGCGCCGGAACTTTTTTTACAATCTGTTCCAACACATCATGGATATTCTGCCCTGTCTTCGCAGAAATCAACGGCGCATCTTCCGCCTCAATACCGATCACATCCTCGATCTCTTCCTTGACTCTCTCCGGATCTGCACTTGGGAGATCGATCTTATTAATAACCGGAATCACATCAAGATCATGATCCAGCGCCAAATAAACATTTGCCAGTGTCTGTGCTTCCACACCCTGCGCAGCATCGACAACGAGGATCGCCCCGTCACAGGCAGCCAAGCTTCGGGAAACTTCATAATTAAAATCCACATGTCCTGGGGTATCGATCAAATTAAACATATATTCTTCCCCATCGTCCGCCTTATATACGGTACGAACAGTCTGTGCCTTGATCGTAATTCCACGTTCTCTTTCAAGTTCCATATTATCAAGTACCTGCGACTGCATCTCTCTGCTTGTCAAAAGTCCGGTCTGCTCAATGATCCTGTCTGCCAATGTAGATTTACCATGATCAATGTGCGCAATGATACAAAAATTTCTTATTTTACTCTGATCTATAACTGACAATTTGATTCCTCCATTATTTCCATACTTTACTTCATATACTTTCTTATTAAAAAACCGTTTCCCTTAAAATGCGGTTATCCCCCTTTTGGGCGGGCACAAATCGTTCCCTCATTGACGCGCTGAGTGCTTCACGATGAAAAGTTCCACAGCCAATGAATCCGTCATGACCCCTGTCTTAACATTTTGCTCAAACTGCGCCCCTTCTTCCATTACATTGCGAAGCTCTCCTAATTCATACCTTCTTGCCTCGTCCATATATCTTCCCGCTGCATACGGATGAATCCCTGCTTTTGATGCGATCTCTTTCTTTCCATACCCGTGATTCATCAGTCCTTTCACATGAAAGAGAAGACGGTATTCCCTCGTCATCAGGAACAAAATCCGCATAGGCGGTTCATCCAATGCGAGCAGTTCATAGTATAAGTCAAGCGCCTTCTTTTGATCTTTATTCGCAACAGCATTTACCATCTCGAAAATATGGTTCGTAATCTGCGTCACACAAATTGCGTCAATATCCGCTCTTGTTATCTTCTCTCTGTCCTCTGTATAACAAAACAGCTTTTCCAATTCCTGCATGATATTTTCCATATTTGTCCCGACTTTATTCAAAAAATACGCCGCATCCGCACCTTCCATCTGTTTCTTCTCTTTCTTTACAAGCCCGAGAACCCAGCGCCGAAGCGTATTTTCATCCTGAATTGTCAATTCGACAATATGACCTTTCGCCTTGACAGCCTTATACAGCCTGCTCCTTTTATCTACTTCTTTTTCAATAAAAAGAAAATAGGCTGACGGGGACATCTCAGCGATATAATCTGCCAGCTCCCCTCCGGCGCTTCCCGAACTTTTAAAAAATCCGGTGTCTTCAAACACAAGAAGACGACGCTGTGCGAGAAACGGCATTGTCTCTGCCAAATCGATCACTTCCCTGACGTCAATATTCTTCCCGTCATAAGAAGCATAATTCATTGTGTCCCCTTCCGGAAGCAGCGCTTTAACGAAACGTTCTTTATACTGCCGCTTCAAATAAGATTCCTCTCCGTATAAAAGATAAATCTGTTTAAATTGTCCTGTTTTTAAATCTTCATTTAAACTTTTCATAACTCTTGTATTATAAAGGAAAAAAGATCAGTTTGACAAGAGAAAACTATCAATCCTCATCTTCCTTCCATCAGAATGAATGCAGACAGCCCCGCCGATCTGCGTATTGTACACTTTTATATTCCGGTCTTTCAACTTCTTCACCGTCTCTTCATGGGGATGCCCATACCGATTATTCACACCGGCAGAGATCACGGCGGCTTTTGGATTGACTTGATCCAAAAATGCATCTGCCCCTGAATTTTTCGAGCCGTGATGAGCACATTTTAAAACTTCGCTTTCCCTTAAGACTCCGCTTTCAATGAGGAGCTCTTCTCCTTTTCCTTCTGCATCTCCGGTAAAAAGCATATCAAAATCCCCGTAAGACAGTGCAAGCACAAGAGAAGCCTCATTTCCTGCTTTCGGCTTCCTCTGATTCGGCACACCTTCTGAAGGCGGGCCGACACATTTCCATATCACGCCTCCTGTTTTTTCCTTTTTTTCTTCTGCATTCTGATTTTGGCAGATCTTCGCTCCGGCTTTCATCACAATAACACGGGTTTCGTTTTCGACTGCCGTTCGCGCCAGCTCTTCCAACTCCTCCCCCTGATATTCCTTTGGCGGAAGCACAAGAGTATTAATCCGAATCCCCAGCTTCTGCCCTTCCAATAATTCCCTCACTCCGCTGATATGATCTTCATCTCCGTGAGTCACGAAAACATAATCCAGATGATCTGCCCCTTCTGACAGTAAATACGGCTCGATCCGGTAAGCGCCGACTTTCTCCACATCACTGCTTCCTCCATCGATTAGAAACCGTTCTTTACCTGCCGAAATCACAATCCCGTCTCCCTGCCCTACATCCAGTACCGTCACCTTGATCTCTCCGTCGGTTTCGTGCCCGGTCTTACAGAAAAAGACTGTCAGCGCCGCCAGTCCCAGCAACAGATATCCGAAGATCCGTTTTCGAAAACAGCAGTACATTCCCCACAAAATGATCAAGATCACATAATACGCAGCCAGCAGTTCTATACTTGGCTTTCCGGCTATAATCCGGCCAAACGGAAGCATCTGCACCCCTTCGCACAACCGGTCATACAGCCACAACACCATACTTGCCGCCTTCAGCAAAACAGATCCGACAGGTCTTATGCAGAGTATCGCTGCTGTTCCGAACATCCCTGCGCCCATAAGGATCGAAAGCGCCGGAATGACGATCAGATTTAAAAAAACAGAATAAGGCGGAATTTCAAAATAGAAATACAGCGTCGGACCAAGTAAAAACAGATTGACTGCAAGACTTCCGCAAAGCCCTTTCCGCAGGGATGCCTTTTTCCCGATCCTGCGCTTTTCTTCTGTCTGTTTCCCACCGCAGAAAAACAGATGCTCAAGCAGCGGTGTCAGCATACAGATCCCGCAAAGAGCGCCAAAAGAAAACAAAAATCCGGGGTCCGTCAAAGAGAACGGATCTTCTGCACAGATCCATGCCGCGGCAAGCGCAAGACTCGTCGGAAGATCATAGTCCCTTCCCGCCGCTTCTGCACCCATCCGTACACAAAACATAATCAGCGCTCTGACAGAAGAAACGCTTCCCCCGGTCATGATCGTATACAGAAGAAGCACACCGCCTCCTGCCATACCCGAAAAAATAAATCCTAATCCGCTTTTTCTCATGATCCGATAGATCCCGCTTCCGATAAACGACATGTGCAGTCCCGATATCGCCAAAAGATGCCCGATGCCGTTTTTCTGATATGACTTCTTCATATCGATATCTAATTCTGACTTTTCCCCGAGCAAAATTGCGCTCATCGCATTTCCATAATACTCGCCGAGACACTCTGTAAAAAGTCTTTTCCAGTTCCGGCGCAATATATGAAGATACTGTCTGACCCTCTCTGTCTTCCGAGACACAATCTCTGATTCATCCGCCCATACACAAGCAGAGATCCTCTGCCTTTTATAATAAGCTTTTTGATCAAAATTCCCCGGATTGCGGGCTGTTTCAAATGCAGACGCCCTTCCTTTTATCCTGAGCCTGTTTCCGATCTTAACCGGCTCTGCTGCCTCCTTATCCAAATAGACAAGGATCTTTTCCTGATTTTTTTGTGAAAGTTCCTGCGAAAAATTTTGCAGATAATCATGATTTAATAAAGATACGGCATTCTTCTTTAAACGAACTGCCGTCACAGATTTCTTTTCCTCGATCGTATCTACTGTTCCTTCCAGCAAAACACCGATCTCTTCCTTCTTTTGCTCCAAAGCCTGCCCCAGCGCGGAAGTATAAGCTCCCGCGCCGAAACACAGCGCTCGGACTGCCTGTGCTGCAAGAAACAGCACACAAAATATGCATAATGGTCTTTTTCTCATTCCTGATCGTCGGCTGCGATCAAATCCAGATCTTCCTCCAATGGCTGTGAAAGATCTACTGCTCCCATATACTTGGCTTTCGACTCTCCGTTAATCGTAATCTGAACCTGCGTCGCCTCTGTTCCCTCAACAAGCGAATTTACGATCGAATAAATAGTAAGTTTCGGCAAGATATCATACTCTCCTGTCAAGAACGTACTGTCAAAATTCACATAACAAATATTATCTTTAATCGTCACACCTAGCAGATTCGCATTGGAATTGATCGTAGGGTACGCTCCGCTCTCAGGCCCCTGCATTAATTTTTCTACGATCATCTTCCCTTTCGACAAATTACTGTTGTACCTTGCCGTAACTGTCTGTGGTACGAGTTTGTCACCGCTCTCATTTGCAAAATACAAAGTCAGTTCCACGGTCTGATAGGCGCTTGGAGATGATCCGGCAGTTTCCACGAAATCATCTTCTGTCATAAGCCCCACCGCATTGCCTTTACCGTCTTTCAAAGATTCCCCGTCGATCGTAAACAAGACCGCGTTGACTCCTCCGATTTCCAAAAGCGATCGAACAATAGATGCCCGCATCAGTTTTTCCTCCAAACTGTTGACTTCCAAATAAGCTTTACTGAAATCTACATCTAAAATACTTCCCCGAAGCTCGTATTTCTGCACCTTCACCTCATTCGGAATAGGCGGAACATATTCGATTTTTTCCGAAGGTTTCCGAAGTGTCTCCAACATATCTTTTGCTGTATTACAGATCTCTTCCTCAGTCATCTTCCCATCGTCCGTCTCTTTCTCGTACGGCACTTTAACAAGTCCGGTTCTGTCTTCATTAAGATAGTAAACCGACATCTCGGAATCTTTTTTTCCTTTTCCACCGCAGCCCGAAAGAAACAGGGGCAGACACAACGACAGAATAAGACAGATGCAGATTACAACTGCAAGTTTCCTGTTTCTTTTCATCTTCCCACTCCTTCCGGCACTGTCGTGTAGATCAGCGGAATACGAACCGTAAAGGTTGTTCCTTCGCCTTCCTCACTATACACTTTGATGGAACCTCGATGAACGATAACCGCATTTCTTGCAATCGCAAGGCCTAAGCCAGTTCCTCCGATCTCTCTGGAATGAGACTTGTCCACCCGATAAAATCGTTCAAATATATGCGCCTGGTCTTCCTGCGGTATTCCCAGTCCCGAATCTTCCACTTTCAGATAAAAATATTTATGATCGGCATTCAAGGACACATGAACCCAGCCGTTTTCATGATTGTACTTGATTGCATTTTCCACAAGATTAGAAACAGCAAGCGTAAATTTCGTCTCGTCGATCTCTGCACTCACCGGTCGGAAGCTTTCCAAAACCATCTCCACATTTTTCTTCTCCGCAATCGGTTTGAGCCGTTTTAAAATCTGTTCAAGCAAATCATTGATATTCACCTGCTGAATATTCATCGTCTGTCCTGTACGGTTCATTTTCACAAGCGAGAGCAGATCGGTTATGATCTGATTTTCTCTGTCGATCTCTTTCGCAATATCTTCCATAAATTCACGGTACATCTCCACCGGAAGACCTTCCTGCTCAAGAAGCGAATCTGCCAATACTTTCATCGACGTCATCGGCGTCTTTAGTTCATGGGAAACATTCGAAACAAATTCTTCTCTGGAATCGTCCAACTGTTTCAGCCTGCCGAGCATCTTGTTAAAGGCTTCGCTTAACTGACTCGTCTCCGCAAACGTATCTACATGCAAAACATCATCGCTGTATCCCTCGCTCACGTTCTCAATCGCTCCTGTAATCTTATGGATTGGTTTCACAAGCTTATTCGCCAGAGCCACCCCAAAAACAGCCAGAAGAATCGCTGCGATTCCGACGACAACGCCGCCGTGTGTATAAAATACCTGTTTCGTAACTTCTATGCTGTCCGTAGACACACTTGCCAAAATCACACCGTCTATTTTCTTCTTTCCCGGAAGATTGATCGGAGACGTCACTTCGATGTAATGATTCTTTTTGTCATAATGATTCGTCGGCTCTGCCTTCATACAGCGCACAACATTCTCTGATACATTTGTCTTGCCTTCATCAAGATTATATGTATCTTTTATCACGCACAGATCTTCATCCATGATCATTACCCTGCCGTTATAGATATTAGTCAGTTGGGTCAGATTGGAATCGATCACTTCCGAGGTCGGATCTGAAAGATAGCCGTATGCCGAAAGCTGATTACTTAATATGGTACACTGATTTTGAATTTCCGCAGTCCGAAGTTCGACCGCCCGCGACTCGTAAAATCTTACGATCCCGAAAAGCGTTGCAAGGCAGGGGATCAGCCCTGCCAGCATCGTACAGAGGATCACGCAGAAGCGCATGTTCCCGAAAATCTTACGGTTAGATATAAATTGATATTTAATCTTGGAAATAATAACCCACTCCCCACTTCGTATGTACATATTTCGGTTCACTCGGATTCATCTCGATCTTTTCCCGAAGTCTTCTGATATGTACGTCTACTGTTCTTGCATCTCCCGGATAATCGTATCCCCAAACGAGATTCAGAAGATTCTCCCTGCTGTACACTTTATTCGGATTCATCGCCAAAAGCTCCAAAACATCAAACTCTTTTGCCGTAAGGTTGATCTCTCTCTCCCCGATGAACACTCTCCGGCTCTCACAATCGATCTTCAGACTTCCTTTGACCAGCACCGGACCGCCTGACGGTTCTTTCCTCTTTGACGTCCGCCGCATGATCGCTTTGATCCGTGCCTTAACCTCTAAAATATTGAACGGTTTCGTTATATAATCGTCCGCACCGTATTCCAAACCTAAGATCTTATCCATGTCTTCACTCTTTGCCGTCAGCATCACCACCGGCATATCCGAAAATTCCCGGATCTGCTGACACACCTGAAATCCGTCCAGTTTCGGCAGCATTACATCGAGAAGAACAAGATCATACTCACAGGTTTTCGCGTATTCAAGAGCCTCCTCGCCATCATAGGCGCAATCCACTTCCATCCCTTCTTGTTCCAGGCTGAAACGAATTCCTTTTACAATCAGCTTTTCATCATCAACAACTAAAATTCTTTTACCCATACTCCTCTTTTTTCGACTCCTTATGCATCGCGGTCCGTAAACCGCTCTTTTTCTGTCAAATCGTTATATCTTCTTTTATTTTGTTAAATACTCCCTCTTTGATTCCCTCAATCTGCATCAATTCCTCAATCGACTGAAAACCTCCGTGCTCCTCACGGTAAGCGATAATACTTAACGCTTTCGCCTCTCCGACTCCTGTAAGCGTCATGAGTTCCTCTTTTCCGGCTGTATTAATATTTATCTTCCCATCATCCGTACGTTCGGTTATTTTCGATCCAACCCCTGTGCCTTGTACTTCTTCTGCCGAAGGCACGTAAATCTGTTCTCCGTCAACAATGACCCTCGCCTGATTGACTGCTTCCGGCGCGGCATTCTCAGTTGCTCCGCCTGCCAGCGCGATCGCCTGAAATACCCGAGCATCATGTTCCAGCTCATATACGCCCGGGTTATGCACTTCCCCGCACACATACACAAATACTTTTTTGCTTTTTGTTTTTCCGTCAGCCGTACCGCTGTCTCCAGCTTCGTTGTCTGCGCTGTCTGCATCCTCGTCTTGTGCAGTGAATACAAAGTCTTCCGTCCCTGTTTCTGACACTTCTGCATCATTTTTTGCACATCCGATGATCCAAGACGCGGCAGTAAAAAAGAGCGCTGTCATAACAGCATGTTTTTTCATCCTTTTCTTCAGATTGTCTCGCATATTCTTCTCCTCAGCTTTGCCGGGAGAATTACCCCTTTTTATATCGGACATTAGTATTGTAACGAATTTTTACTAAAAATACAATAGATAATTAACGTCTTGTTACATCCTTATCCTTGTATTACTATTTTATTTCTTTTTCTTTACGAATTTTATACGAATATTTCATATTTGTTACTTTTACTTCCATTGAAAGACAGTTATGCCTACTACTGCAAGAAGCAGCCCTCCTGCTTTTCGCCATGAAAACGGCTCTTTATCCATTCCAAATAATCCAAAAAGCTGGATCAGATACGCAACCGTAAGCTGCGCGATCACGATCAAAAGAGCGGATCTTGCAGGTCCCAGCGCATCAATACTCTTTATGACCGTCCATGTGATTCCCGCGCCGATCACGCCTCCCAACAGCATATATTTGGGTTGTACTTCCATTAGCTGCGTCACCTGATCTCTCCCCGTAAAAAGCCACATTGCAAAACAGACCGCAAATGCAGTCAACTGTACCCAGCCGTTTCCGACCCACATCCCGGTTGTCTTTGTGACCTGTGTATTAAATACTCCCTGAATACTCATAAGCGCTCCTGATAGAAGGGCAATAAAAAAACCGATCATATACATACCTCCGAACTGTTTAAACGAAACAATTTTCTCACTTTCCTTAGTATGTCCTACGACCGGTTTCTTATTCTGTTTTTATGCAAGTATTCTGCGCATTTTCTCAACCATCTGATCGATATGCTCTTTTTCTACAATCAGAGGCGGAACGAAGCGGATCACATTTCCCTGCGCCTGTATAATAAGCAGACCTTCCTCAATCGCGCGATCATTGACTTCTTTGATCGGCTTTGT
The DNA here is from genome assembly GCA_905209865.1 of uncultured Lachnospiraceae bacterium. Taxonomy (GTDB): domain Bacteria; phylum Bacillota; class Clostridia; order Lachnospirales; family Lachnospiraceae; genus Mediterraneibacter. The sequence continues at coordinate 3,454 of CAJLUP010000040.1, read as the reverse complement.
AATCACAAGTCCCTGCATAAGACCTTTTCCTCTGCGCTCTGTCACACAGTCAAATTCTGCCTTAAGTTCTTCTAATTTTTCTGTAAAATACGGAGTAACCGCATTGACATGTCCTACGATGTCCTCCCGCTCAAAGATATGAAGAACCGTCTTGACCGCAGTACATGCAAGAGGATTTCCGCCGTATGTTGCGCCGTGATCTCCCGGCTGCAGAGAATATCCGGCAACTTCTTCTGTCATGGCAAACGCTCCAACCGGAATCCCGTTTCCGATCGCCTTCGCCATCGTAAGGATGTCCGGTTTCACCCCGAATCCTTGCCATGCAAACATCGATCCGGTTCTTCCCATTCCGCACTGCACTTCATCACAGATCATAAGAATGTCATTCTCATCACAGATTTTCCGAATGCCTTCCATAAACTTCTGCTCTGCAAGATGGATTCCGCCTTCTCCTTGAAGCGGTTCTAAAATGATCGCGCATGTCTTTTCATTCACAAGCGCTTTCACACTTTCAAGATCATTGAACTTTGCAAACTTCACTCCCGGAACAAGCGGTTCAAATGGTTCTCTGTAAGAATCATGTCCTGTCACTGACACCGCTCCGAACGATCTTCCATGAAAAGAATTTTCCATGGCAATAAATTCATATCTGCCCGTTCCCTTCGTATATGCATATCGTCTCGCCGCCTTCAAAGCTCCTTCATTTGCCTCTCCGCCGCTGTTCGTGAAAAATACCCGATCCATTCCGCTGACTTTATTCAGCGCTTCTGCCGCCTCTCCGCAGCTTTCATGATAATAAAGATTCGATGTATGATATAGTTTGTCAATCTGTTCTTTGAGAGCCCCGTTCAGCTCTTTATTGTCGTATCCAAGTCCTGTCACCGCAAATCCTGCCGCAAAATCAAGATATTCTTTTCCTTCTGTATCATACAGATACATACCCTCTCCATGATCGAGGGCGATCGGGAAACGATTGTATACATGGATAAGATTTTCTTCTGCCGCCTGTATTTTACTGTTCATCGTGATTGTACCTGCTTTCTGTGCTGTTTAAAATCGCTGTTCCGATTCCTTTATTTGTAAAGATCTCAAGAAGGAGACAATGAGGAATCCTTCCGTCAAGAATATGTACTCTGGAAACGCCAGCCTCGATTGCGTCAATGCAATTCTGTAATTTCGGAAGCATTCCGCCGCCGATATAACCTTCTGTCATCAACTTTTCCGCTTCTTTTACACACAGCTCTGAAATCAATGTAGAAGGATCTTTCGGATCTTTATATACGCCTTCAATATCTGTCAGAAACGCCAGCTTTTCCGCCTTCACCGCACGAGCGATCGCACATGCCGCGTCATCTGCATTAATATTATATGTCTGATAATTATCATCTAAACCTACAGGACAGATGATCGGAAGAAAATCCTTTTCCAAAAGATCGTAAATAATCTGCGAGTTTACTTCTTTGACTTCGCCTACATAACCGATGTCCTGCCCATCAGAATACTTTTTATCCACTTTCAGAAGAGCGCCGTCCTTGCCGCTGATGCCGATTGCCCGTACACCAAGACTCTCCACAAGCTGAACAAGACTTTTATTCACCTTTCCGAGAACCATTTCCGCCACTTCCATCGTATCTTCATCTGTCACTCGAAGACCATTGATAAAGTTCGGTTCCATTCCGACTTTTCCTACCCATTTACTGATCTCTTTTCCTCCGCCATGCACGATGATCGGTTTAAACCCAACAAGTTTTAAAAGAGTCACATCCTCGATCACACGACGTTTCAGATCCTCGTCAATCATAGCGCTTCCGCCATATTTCACAACGATGATCTTCCGGTTGAACCGCTGAATATACGGTAAAGCCTCGATCAGGACTTCTGCTTTGTCAAGATATTGCTGCATATTTTTATTCATGTTCTCTCTCCAATCTTCCTGTCTGATATCCTTCATTTTGCAAATCATTCTTTCTTTGCTGATGTCTGTTAACTTCTGTAATCTGCATTAATGCTGATATATTCGTGAGTCAGATCACATCCCCACGCCGTCGCCTGAGCGTCTCCTTCTTTAAGATCTGCAACTGCCGTCACCTTCGATTGTGACAGGATCTCCGTCGCTTTCTCTTCACTGTAATCTAACGCAACTCCATTTTCGATAATCTGAAGTTTTCCTGCGGAGCTTTCAAAAAACAGATCCACTTTCTCCGGATCAAACTGTGCTCCTGAATATCCCATCGCGCAGAGAATCCTTCCCCAGTTTGCATCATGCCCTGCGATCGCTGTTTTCGTCAAGTTTGAACAAATAATTGATTTTGATAAGATCTTTGCCTGCTCTTTCGTCTTCGCACCGACTACTTTCACCTCGAAAAGCGCCGTTGCCCCTTCTCCGTCTCCTGCCATCTCCTTGGCAAGCGTCTCGTTCACATAATGAAGCGCTTCTTTAAACTGAAAATACTCTTTCGTTCCATACTTAATCTTCTTATTATCCGCCAGTCCGTTAGCAAGCAAAAGAACCGTATCGTTTGTAGACGTATCTCCATCCACGGAAATCATATTATATGTATCTTCCACATCTTCGCTTAGCGCACATTGAAGCGCTTTTTTCGTGATCGCCGCATCCGTTGTCAGAAAGGCTAACATTGTACACATATTCGGATGGATCATTCCCGACCCTTTCGACATTCCGCCGATCGTCACGGTTTTTCCTCCGATCTCCAATGTAACCGCCGCTTCCTTTTTCTTCGTGTCTGTCGTCATAATCGCTTTTGCCGCTTCTATTCCGCTCTCTCTGCCGCTGTCCTTTGTCTCTGCCAGCATTTCAATTCCTGCTTTCACCCGGTCCATCGGAAGCTGCATACCGATCACCCCTGTAGAACCGACAAGTACACTGTCCGCATCCACGCCGAGAACGGCTGCCGCCTCTTTCGCCGTCTCTTCACAATATTTCATCCCCTCTTCTCCGGTACATGCATTCGCGATGCCGGAGTTCACGATCACAGCCTGCGGTTTCCGTTTACTTTCTATAATTGCGCGATCCCATTTTACAGGCGCCGCTTTCACAAGATTGGTCGTAAAAGTTCCTGCTGCCTTACACGGCTTTTCGCTGTAGATCAACGCCATGTCTGTACGGTCTTTATACTTGATCCCCGCTGCTGCTGCCGCTGCCTGAAATCCTTTTGCCGCTGTCACTCCGCCATCGATTACTTTCATTTTATCCTCTCCTTCTCTTCTTTTCCTTCATTCTCTTTACCAAAACAGGTCAGAAAAACTTCTCCGAAACTCACAGACCTTCGCAAATATTTCCCATATAAATCAAGAAAACTCCGCCCCTCGAAAGAGGCGAAGTCAATCCGCGATTTCACTTTGATGAAAGAAGAACTGTTTTTTCCGAAACGTCTGTGCTGTTATTTTTGTTCTCCCCGCCTTTTTCTCTGTGATGATCTTATATCATCTCTTC
>CAJLUP010000039.1 GCA_905209865.1 uncultured Lachnospiraceae bacterium | reverse complement strand
GAACTGTCCTACTGCATAATGTCCTGCTTTTGCTTTTTGAAGCATTTCTGTTGCTGATACTAACATATTGTTTTCCTCCACTTCTCTTCTCCGTGCATATGCAGCTTTCGAAAGAACTGCTTCTGCCCGAAAATGTTAATTTAAACTCTGCGTCCATTATAGCTTATCTCATAAAAAAAGACAATCAAATTTCGATTTATATTGCAGTCAATCTCACAAAGATTGAACATTCCTGTTTTCTATATATGAAAACTATTCGTAATCAGCATTTTCACATAACCCGAATTATCATAATAAATATTTATTATTATATTATTTATTATAATTTTTTAAAATAGTTCATCTCCAACTGCGGCCTGCCTCTTCAGCCGCTTGGCATAATAGCTTTTGATGCATACTGCTTTCATGGCATTTCCTACTTTCCTACTTTCGGGATATAAAAAGAACTCCTCGATCAGATAAACCTTTTCATGATATCCTCCGCAAATATCACAGGTTCTTTTGAAACGGCACACCCACGTATCCTTTCTGATGGAGCAGGGAATTGACATTGATACCATATCCCGAAAGCCGAAGCATTCTGACAACAAGGTGACAAAAGAAATCTATTTGCATGTAACGAGGAAACTTAAAGAGAAGGAACAGAATCAGATCCAAGAGATAAAGATTTTATAGTTTGCCCCTTTTGTGCCCCCATTTTCCGGGACATAGACATGAAAAAACCCGGAAGCACTTGATTTCCAAGCACTTCCGGGAATCCGTTCAGTGACTCCGAGGGGAATCGAACCCCTGATTCCAGCGTGAGAGGCTAGCGTCTTGACCGCTTGACCACGGAGCCTTATTATATTCACTGTTTGGTATCCCTCACAGCGAATATAAATATAACATATGTTTTTAATATATGCAAGCATTTTTTTAATTTTTTCTCGCATTTTTACATTTTTTACATTTTTTGCATTTTCTTACTTTCCTGCTTTCCGACATTAACAGACAAGCCTTCTGCCACTTCTGATCTCACTTTGATCTGCACAGCTCTCTTCCTATTTTTAACGACAACTTCCCTATGGACGCCGCCGAATTCTCCATCTCTTGTCCACGGAATTTCTTCCACTGATTCAAACTTAATCTCTCCGGTCTTAAATGAATACATTCGTTTTGAATCCAGCTGTTTCATTACGATCGCGCCGAGAAGTTCATTCAGTTCCATCGCATTTTTCGGTGTCTTGATCAATGTAACTTCAAACACGCCATCATCAAATACGATCTCCGGACCTATAATTCCTTTGAACCCACCGACTGACCGGGAATTCGTTACCATACCGAAGATAAATTCATCCTCGATCACCTCCCCGTCATGCGTAACTTTAACTTTATAAGAAGGGATGTTAAATACTCTCTTTGCACCTTCCAAAATATACGCCAAATGTCCAAGGACATTTTTCACATTCTGATCGGTTGCGTAAGATACATCTGTAAACAATCCGAAGGCTGCAATGTAGGCAAAATAATCATCTCCGAACATTCCCACATCACACGGAAAAACCATTCCATTCACTGCTGTCTCCGCCGCCTCGATAATATCTTTCGGTATACCGAGACTCGTCGCAAAATCGTTTGTTGTTCCGGCCGGAATATAGCCAAGCGGCACTTTGCAGTCACAAAGCTGCATTCCGGTCACCGTTTCATCCAACGTACCGTCGCCTCCGCTGCATACGATCAGATCATACTTATTGCCGCTCTCCTGTATTTTTTCAACCGCATCATATCTCTTCTGTGTCGGATACGCCGTCACTTCATATCCGCCCTTTGTAAAAATATCCAAAACTTCCGCAAGTTTCGGCTTCAGCCTTCCTGTACCGGCATTTGGATTATAGATAAACAACATTCTTTTCATACTATATCATCATCCTTATATTTCTATTGATCCTTTGTCAGAATCCCCGCATTTTCCTTTTCCTACAGGATTCCCGTATTGTGAAAAGAGAGGACTGCACACAAATGCACAGCCCTCCTCCGTTATTAGTTTTTATCCTCTCAATCCTATTTTCTGCCTTTCGCAAAAAACGTCTTTATACCTTCTGCAGCGCGCTGCTCGTCTTCTCCATCTGTCACAACAGTAATCTCTTCCCCATCTGCAAGACTCAGACTCATCATGCCCATTATACTCTTAGCATTAATGTTCTTCTCTCCGACCTGAATATAGATTGTACTTGCATACTGGCTTGCTTCCTGAACAAGCAGTGCAATCGGTCGTCCGTCAAACTCTTCTTCCGTCTTTACTACAACAGGTGTCTTAATCATAATAATCCTCCTTGTTTCTGCCTGAGACTTTCCGCCATCTCACTCAGCTTTCTCAGTCTGTGGTTCATCCCCGACTTACCGACCGGCGGTGTAAGACTCTCCCCCAGCTCTTTCAAAGTAGCATCCGGATGCTCCAGCCTCGCATATGCCGCTTCCACTAAATTATCCGGCATATTTTTAAAACCGACCGTATCTCTGAGATATGTAATGTCCTCAACTTGTTTTACCGCTGCTGACACAGTTTTATTGATATTAGCAGTCTCGCAGTTCACTTTCCTGTTTACAGAATTACGCATCTCTTTCAGGATTCTTACATTTTCAAGTTCCATAAGAGCTATATGCGCTTCCATTACATTCAGTATATCTACTATCTGAGATCCTTCTTTCAAATAAACAACGTAAGATTTCTTTCGACGCACAATCTTTGCATCAAGATCAAAACTGCAGATAACAGATCTGATCTGTTCTGCAATCTCCGGCGTCGTACATACAATTTCAAAATGATATGATTTATTCGGATCACTCATAGAACCTGCTGCCTGAAATACGCCTCGCAAAAAGGCTCTCCTGCAGCAAACCTGATGGATTATAAGCGGATTAAACCCGCAGACTGCATCCGTTCCTATCTGCTGTTCTCCGATCATCTTCGTTGCCTGAAGGACTCTGAGCGCGTCTTCATGATCTCGGATCACTATAAAATATGACACACTCTCCTTTTTAATGTTTCTCCTTACAGAGATATCAGTTCTTATATTAAATGTTTTTCTTATTAATGTAAAGACTTTTCTTGCAACAAGAACATTTTCCGAATGAATCTTGATACGATACCTGTCAAAACTATCGATTGACACAGTTCCGCACATACCAATAAACGCCGCCAGTTCCGCGATCCTGCAGTGTCTTGCCGGACTGATATTCTCTGTGAGTTCCGCTCTGACCTTACCAGAAAACGACATCATCTCACTTCCTTTTTGTAATTGTATCTTTCTCAATATCCCGGTGTTCAATACGCACCCCGTAATTTTCCTGTTCTTCCAAAATTTTGTACAGCGCGTTTGCCAATGTTACAGAACGATGTTTTCCGCCCGTACAGCCAATGGATATAACAAGCTGATTTTTTCCTTCCAAAATATAATTCGGAATAAGAAATTCTACCATGTCTTTTAACTTATCCAAAAATTGACCTGCCTTCTCATTCTCCATCACATAATCCTGCACTTTGGCATCATTTCCCGTCTTTTCCCTAAGTTCATCTATATAGTAAGGATTTGGCAGAAAGCGCACATCAAATACCAAATCTGAATCACTCGGGATTCCGTACTTAAATCCGAAAGACATAACCGTAATGTAAAGATTACAAAAATCCTGCCCCTTTACAAAAATCTTCTCAAGCTCCAGCTTTAACTCCCGTGTAAGCATCTTGCTCGTATCTAATATATAAGTCGCCCGCATTTTTAAGAACATGATCTTCTCACGTTCTTTTGCGATTCCCGTATCAACTCTGCCCGAACCACTCAGCGGATGCTGACGTCTCGTCTCCTTATAACGCTTGATAAGCACATCGTCCTGCGCATCGAGAAACAAAATTTCATACTCGATTGCTTTCTCGTCCATCTCGTCAAGCACATCTTTCAATCCGCCAAAGTCCTGTCCCCCTCTGATATCGATCCCCAGCGCAATTTTTCTCACTTCTTCATCCGGCTTTCCAAACATTTCCACAAAACGCGGCAGAAGCGGGATCGGCAGATTATCTACACAAAAATATCCCATATCTTCCAACATTTTAAGCGCCGTTGATTTCCCGGCTCCCGACATTCCTGTCACGATAACAAAACGCATCGTCAAAACTCTCCTATCCTTCTCACTTCCGGCTCTAACCGAACCCCAAACTTTTCTTCTACTTTATCCGCGACATCGTTCATCAGCTTCATAACTTCCGCCGCCGTTGCATTTCCTCTGTTGATCACAAACCCGCAATGCTTCTCCGACACCTGCGCATCCCCGACTCTGTAACCCTGCATTCCCGAATCCTGGATAAGTTTTCCTGCAAAATATCCTTCCGGACGTTTAAACGTACTTCCGGCGCTTCCAAACTCAAGCGGCTGCTTTGCAACGCGCCGTTCCTTCAAATCTTCCATATTCGCACGAATCTCCTGCTGATCTCCTTTTTCCAGTTTCAGAACTGCAGAAAGCGCCACATAATCATTTTTAGCGATCACACTTGTTCGATATCCCATTCCAAGTTCTTCATTTGTCAAACATAAAATCTCCCCGTCAGAGGTAAGCACTTCCGCACTCTCGACAATCTGCTTCATCTCCCCGCCATACGCTCCTGCGTTCATGCGAAGAGCGCCGCCAAGTGTTCCCGGAATACCTGATGCAAATTCCATCCCTGTAAGAGACGCTTCACACGCCGTCGCCGCCGTCTTTGACAAAAGAGCTCCTGCCTGTGCATAAACACGATCACCTTCTGCATATACTTTGCTCATCTGTTTAAACACCTGTATGATAACCCCACGAAATCCTTTATCTCCTACGAGAAGATTGCTTCCGTTTCCCATAATATAATACGGAATGGAGTTTTCCCTGCACACTGATACAATCCCGCGAATTTCTTCTATATCCGTCGGGCAGATAAAATAATCTGCCGGACCGCCGATACGAAATGTCGTGTGCTTCTTCATAGGCTCGTCTTTTAACACGTTATCCGCTCCTGCTATCTCGCATAACTTTTTATATAAATCCATAAATATCTCCATATTTCTATTTTTTCTTTTTTATCATTTTTATTTTCCTGATTTATCATCTTATTATACGGATACATTATAATTCACACCTAATGCAAAGTAAAGGGAAACGTAACGGATTTGTTATCCTTTACTCTTCTGCTTTACAAAGTATTTCTGCACCCATGCTTTACAAAGTACTTCTGCATCCACTCCTTGCAAATCCCCCAAAAACAGTGTATACTGATGAGGTATCTATATTTTTGCATGCCGAAAATACGGCACATTTTATTTTTTAAAAAGGAGTGAATTTAGAACTGTGGATTCTGGTGACAGTTTTCAACTAATCATACTTATAATTCTCTTAATGCTTTCAGCATTTTTCTCATCAAGCGAGACCGCTCTGATGTCCGTAAATAAAATACGGCTTCGCTCGCTTGCAGAGTCAGGCAACAAACGGGCTGCCATGGTGCTTGATATCACGGAAAATAAAACTTCCAAAATGCTGAGCGCCATTCTGATCGGAAATAATATCGTCAATCTTTCCGCATCGGCAATCTCAACCTCACTTGCCTACTCGTTCGGCGGTTACATGGTCAGCATTGCCACTGCTGTTTTGACGGTCGCAATTCTCGTATTCGGAGAGATTACCCCTAAAAATTATGCTACATTGAATGCAGAGAAATTAACTTTAAAATTTATCCCGATCATCCGCTTTTTTATGATCATTTTAACCCCGGTCATATTTATCATCAATCTTTTTTCTCGGGCATTTATGTTCCTGCTCCGTGTCGATCCGAACGCAGTTTCCAAAGCGATGACGGAAGATGAACTTCGAACGATCGTCGATGTCAGTCACGAAGACGGCGTCATTGAATCTGATGAAAAAGAGATGATTTACAACGTATTTGATCTCGGAGATGCTAACGCAAAAGATATCATGGTTCCCCGTGTTCATGTCACTTTTGCAGAAGTAAATAATACTTACGAAGAGCTGATCGCCATCTTCCGTGAAGACAAATTTACCCGTCTTCCGGTTTATGAAGATACGCCGGACAATATTGTCGGTATTATTAATATGAAAGATCTTCTGCTCTATGACAAAAAGACCGAAACTTTTAACATCCGCGATATTATGCGTGAACCGCATTTTACCTATGAATACAAAGATATTTCCGAACTGCTTGTAGAAATGCGTGACTCTACTTTTAACATTGCCATTGTTCTTGATGAATACGGCGAAATGGCAGGACTGATCACACTGGAAGATATTTTGGAAGAGATCGTCGGAGAAATCCACGACGAATATGACGAAAAAGAAGACGATATGTTCAAGCAGATCTCCGATCAGGAATATATCGTTGAAGGTTCTATGAATTTGGACGATGTAAACGACCGCCTTGAGACGAACCTTACATCTGAGGATTATGATTCCCTCGGCGGATTTATCATCGAACATCTTGACCGGCTTCCAGAGGTTGGAGACGAGGTTTGCACCGATGACGGAATCCGTCTCATTGTAGAAGCGCTCGATAAAAACCGTGTTGAATCCGTCCGTATGTATCTCCCTGAAACGCGCAATACAGAAAATAAAAACGACAATTCTTCTTCCGCAAATACAGAGCAGAATATCTTAGGCGAAGAAAAATAATCCGTTTTATATTTATAAGCTTTATATTTCATTTAATATTTATACAACAAAAAAATTCCGTATCTTGATCTAATTGATCTTGATACGGAATTTTTATTATGCTGTATCTTTTTTTATTTTATTGTCACATTGACAACTAATCTGCTTCACTGCGTCAGTCTTCTTTCTTTCTAAGCGCTGCCACAGCGGCTCCTGCTGCCAACATCAATCCTGCGATCGGAACGACCGGTGATCCTGCTTTATCGCCCGTCTGTACTGCCTTATCTCCTGATGTTCCTTTATTGTCTCCTGATGTTCCTTTATTGTCTCCTGATGTTCCTTTATTGCTGTCTTTATCAGGATTCGAATCTTCACCTTTCACTTTTTGGAAATTCGCTTCCAGATCCATATCTTTTTCTGCTGTAAATTTATATACTGCATCTTTGGAAACTTCTTTTCCGTTTACAGTCCAGTTTACAAACTCGTAACCTTTTTTCGCTTTCGCGATCGCCGTCACTTCTGTTCCTTCTGTGAATTTTCCGTCTGCTGACTTCAGTTCAACAGTTCCCATCTTCGGATCATTTGCTTTAGCTGTAATCTTATACTCTTCTTTTTCTGCCGGAGGTGTAACTTCTTTCTTCGTCACTTCAACTTTGATCTCTGCTTTCAGACCTTTTGTATTTGTAACATTTTCAGGAAGGGTTCCAAGTGTTCCGCTTAACGTATATGTCTTGTCTGCTTCTCCTTTATAGTCACCTTTTTCCCATGTCACTTCTACTTCTGCCGTCTCCGCTTTCTCGCCTTCGCCAAAGTGTACAGTCACTGTCTTCGGAAGATCTTTCTGAAGGTCTTCAAATGTCGTTCCTTCTTCTACTGTTACTTTTTCCGGTTTATCGATCGATGTAACATCTTTTGTCTCAACCGGAGGTGTAACTTCTTTCTTCGTCACTTCAACTTCGATCTCTGCTTTCAGACCCTTTGTATTTGTAACATTTTCAGGAAGGGTTCCAAGTGTTCCGCTTAACGTATATGTCTTGTCTGCTTCTCCTTTATAGTCACCTTTTTCCCATGTCACTTCTACTTCTGCCGTCTCCGCTTTCTCGCCTTCGCCAAAGTGTACAGTCACTGTCTTCGGAAGATCTTTCTGAAGGTCTTCAAATGTCGTTCCTTCTTCTACTGTTACTTTTTCCGGTTTATCGATCGATGTAACATCTTTTGTCTCAACCGGAGGCGTAACATTATCTTTTTCAAACTTCGCTGTCAGCGCGTAATTTCCGGATACTGTAAATTCATACTCTGCTTCTGTAGAAACCGGTGTTTCTGCATCGGAAGAATGATACCATCCTACAAAATGATAATCTTTGTCAGGAGTTGCTTTTACCGTTACCTTCGTTCCGTTATCCGCCTCAAACGGTTTGCCTGCCTCAGCGCCGACGATCTCAGCTTTTCCGCCTTTCTCTGCATTTACGAAAATCGTATTTTTGCTAAGTCCGGCAATCTCATCGCCAATATTGAATTCAGATACTGCCACCCATCCGTCATTTGACGCTTTCGCAACAAACTTGAATCCATATACTGTCTGCTTATCGAAATGGAACACTTTCTGTGTCTTATCTGCCGCAAACTGTGCGTCTGTAACAACCCGCTTCATCTCTCCGTCTTTTTCTGTCTGGATATATAAGTCTGCTTTTGTCACATATCCGCTCGGCTGATCCGTTCTCGGTGTAAATGCAATCTTGTCGATCTCATAGCCTTTGTCAAACTCTGCCTGTGCGTAAACCGTATCGACTGTACCTTGTCCGCTAGGCGCTCCGTCGTGAAGTCTTTCGTTTGTCTCTCCTTCTCCTGCCTGCCACTCCGAATGCCATTTTGTAACAGATTTTCCATCAAACGCCTTGACAACTTCTCCTTCGTTTTCTTTATTAGCAGAGTATTCAGAACTTGCTGTAATCTTCCAATCCTTCTTATTGTATTTATCTTCCGTATTCAGGACAGATACAACAACATTATCAATCTTTCCTGCAAGTGCATTTGTCTCGGATCCAATTCTCTCAAGCGGCAGCGCAAACGTAGCGTTTGTAATGCCATCTTTCTTCACCTGTCCGTTGTGCACAAATTTTCCGACTGCTGTTCCTGCGGACACGCCATCTACAAATAATTCTGTCTTCTGCTGTGTAGAAACAATCTTCAGATTCACTTTCTTACCTACCGGAAGTTCGTAATCGAAATAATAATCGTAAAGCTCTCTCGTGAATCCTAATTTTCCGTTTTCCATCACGCGGATATCATGTGTTCCATATGCAGAATCTGTCTCAAACAGAATATCTCCCGGTTTGGAAGGTTTACTCAACTCAAGGTCAAAGGAAAGAACATTGCCGTTTCCAAGCTGTTCGATCGGTGTTGTCACATAACTTTCTTCATCACCAAGGTTCAACACGCCGTCTTTGACTTCCGCACCTTTTCCTTCTTTCAGATCACGTTTGTTTTCTGAACTGTCTTTCATATCAGCGAACTCATATTTCTCATAATCATCGCCTTTTTTATTCTCCTGATAATACGGATTCGTATTCGGGCCTGTTCCCATCTTCTCTGCAAGAGACGTTAACGCCGCAGAAGTTCCTTTTTCCTGTCCTGTCGCCGCCCAAGTCTTCTCCGCATAGAAAGGCATTGCATCAAAGAATCTCCAGTACAAGTCAGATTCGGAAAGTCCCGATGCCTTCTTATCAATATTGTCGCTCCACAAAGCAAACGCCGCGCCGAGCATCTGATCGTCTCCTGACGGAACTGCTTTATAAGCTCCGTTTTGTGTTCTAACTTTATTTACTTCAAAGTCTTTAAAAATGCGATCTATATTCAGCAAATCCCCGTAAGCATTCAGTCTCTTATAATCTCCATTCGGAACGAGATATCCAAAATCGTCAATCGTGTTGATCAGATCGTATCCCATATTGTACATATCGATTCCGTCTGCCCAGTCCTTTGACCAAAGATTGATCTGAACGCCATCAATAGCGTCTTTGTTGATTTCTGTCGGAGGATTATCTTTAATCTGCGTCAGACCGCCCCACATACGAACCGTATTCGTCTGATCTACATATGGGATGATCTCATTGACAAACTCTCTGTATGATTTTGGATCTGCCATGAACTCGTCCGCTCCGATATGAACAACTGTATCCTTATCAAAAGTCGGGGTCGTTCCCTTTGTATAATCGTCAAAGATCTCTTTGATCTTTGCAACCGCAGCTTCATTAGTCAAATCAAAATGATCGATCAGCGGATTACTATTATGAATCCCATTGCTCACTTTCAATTCCGGCCAAACTTTTGTGAACGATAATGCATGAGCCGGAACGTCAATCTCAGGAACAATGTTCATACCTACCGCGCGCTCATCTGCGATAAATTTCTTGAATTGCTCTTTTGTAATCGAGTAATCTTTTGCCGTCGGACTTTCTCCTGCTTCATTTGTCAAACCGGACTCAAGACGGAACGCCTCATACGCATCAAAAGCATTTTCCTCCGTTCCATTCTTTCCATACTCACCAAGCCAAATATAGTTGTCCGACAGATGCGCCTGAAAATCATTCATCTTATAGTAACGCATCGTTCTTGTGATCTCTTGCATCATCTCAAGAGAAACCGGCTTGCGGGCAACGTCCAAAAGGAATCCTCTTGTCTCGTATCTCGGATAATCACGCATCGTACCGATGCTGTATCCACTGCCTTCACTGCCCTTATACATCTGAAGGATCGTCTGCATACCATACATATTTCCTGTCACGGAAACTGACTGTACGTCGATCCGATCCGACTTGATATCCATTGTATACCCTTCATCGCCAAGAAGCGCGTCAGGAGCGGCTTTCTTAAAGTTAAACGCATTTGCCTTCCCTTCACTGCTCTTGCCTGCTTTTAACTCTTTGCCTGTAAAATTCTTATAATCAGCTACAAATTCATCTACAATCGCTTTCAGGGAATCATCGCTGTACGTCACTTCTGTAAGCGTATCAACCGCTACTTTCTGATCAGATTCCGAGAACCATTCCTGAATCTCCGGAATAACTGACGGTTTCGCATTTTTCGCTTTTGAAGTATCTTTTGTTCCTTCTACCGTAAACACAAGATCTCCTGTATTCTTCACAGTTCCTGTTTTCGTCTCTGTGACATTGAACGAAATCTTCACTTCTTTATCTGTCATCGGATGAACAACCGGAATTTTACCTGTCTCTTTATCCGCTGCGCCAATGATCTGCTCAAAATCAGCGCCGTTTGACTCGATCGTAAATCCTTCCGGAACGCTTGGAAGCGCAAACTCTTTCACATCTTTTGCAATCTTAGTTCCTTTGATCGAAGCAACAACCTCGTCAAGTGTCTGATCCTGCGGCGTCTCAGACTGATCATTGGAGTATGCTCTCACTTCCGAAATACTGATATTGTTATACCCGTTCGTTCCCTCAATATCGATCTGAAGATCAAAATTCGCCATCTTAAAGCTCTTCATATAAACAGGTGTTTCAAAAATGTGCTGTACATTTGTCACATAGCCTGTCTTTCCGCTTTCCGCAGATTTCTCATTATTAATCTTAACCGTATGCTCTGCCCCTGCTGCATCTGTATAAATAAGATCAAATGACTTCACATTCGAAGGCATCGGCGCTACGTTTCTCGTAAAAAGATCAAAATCCAGTTCTTTTACAAGAGTCAGCTTCGGAAACGTTACCGTTACTGTCTGTGCCTTTGCATCTGTGTAATCAGAAGCCCAGCGCGTCTGATTATTACCGTCTTTAATATTAGAAACAGGAAGTGAACCCGCCTCTGTCGTAGATGCTTCTGCAGTCACACCTGTTCCCTGCACATGGTTCGTATTCTCCGTTGCTTCTATATCAGACTCTTCTCCGTAAACTTCCACTTCACTAAGACCGATATTGCTCCAGAAATCATCCGGACCCTTATCTGCTTTATTCACTGTAATCTTAACCGCAGTCACAACTTCCTGCTTATCCGCTTCCAGTGTAATCGTCTGCTCTGACGGCGCATATGTACCTTCATCTGCCTTTTCATAGACATTTTTATACTCGCCGCTCATCGTCTTCACATCAACTTTCCACTGTTTGATATTATTCTGATGACTGCCTGTCGCTCCGGTTCTCTCCCAGAACACTTTGATCTCACTTACTTTTGTTGGCTTCTCAAGAGTCACTTCGATCCACTCATTTGTCACTCTGTCCGGTGCCGTACCCCAATGCGTACCTTTATTTCCATCGATCGCCTTAGCAGCCGATGTAGAATCCGTCTCCGCATGGCTTGCCGCAGCCGTACCTTTTAATGCAAGGTTCTCACTTCCCGCTTTTGTATCATTCTCTTCAGCCTGCACTTTCTCAGGCGCAAAGAAAAATCCGGGAACAGCCGCTCCACTGCTTACGACCATAGCCGCTGCCAACAAACAGCTCACTATTTTCTTTTTCATATACCTTCTCCTTTTCAATTTCTGTTATGACATTTTGCATAAATATCAAAATCTACACACTGCCAAACATAATTATATTTATTATAGCATCTTTATAATTATTGAGCACATCTTATTTCTGCAAAGCATAAACTTTGTTTAGTTTGTCTAGTTTTTAAAACATTTTTTGTATATTATAACAACACAAAAAGCAATTTTCTTTCACTGTTCGCACACTCTGATAATTTAAGGAAAAGAACTCCGTCTGTCAGACGCCTGCACCGAAAAAGACGGTGAGACAATCTTGGTTTCCTTTTTCTTTTCCCTTTTTAGGATAACCCTAATTTTTCAAAAAGCGCCTGTCGTTCTCTCACTTCTCCGCCTTCTACTTTCATGCCGGAAAGCACTTCTCCTGCTCTGCCTTTCCTGCAAAAGCAAGTCCGAAAAATACGCTGTATCCACGCTGCCGGAAGGAGAAACGGATATTTTTCCAAATACGGATACTGCATTTTCATCCCATCATACGGTAAAAATATCGCTTCCATCCACACTTTGATCTGGCCTTTCCAAACGTGTTTATCCGCGCCTGCCACATGCTGTACATTATAATTCGCAATCGTTCCATATATTCCGCTCTGCATCATCAGTTCTGTAAGCTGTGCGTAGAATTCCGTTTCTTCTTCCTCGCCAAACCAGACAGCAACAAGTGTGCACATATGTCGTTCAAACTGATCTAATTTTATTTTCCGCAATTCCTGCCGGATGTAATCCCAATCCAAACCTGTCTGCATCTTATCTAAGAAGCGCCATATATCTACGATCGAACGGATTCCACATCCGCCTTCCTGAAAATGTTTTGCCATATGGGCGATCATAAATATATAGAAATCTTCCCACGACAGTCGACAGATGTATGTTTTTCCGTCTTCCCGATGCGCCCGTTTCCAAATATCTTCATAATATGCATCTAATAAAGAATTTTCGCCGATCATACAATGATGCATCTCGATATTCATAAATGGTTTCCTGAAAAACACATCATGATGATTATCTCTGTGATCGCAATAATATCCAAGGCTGGTCAAAATTGCTTCTACTTCTTCGCCTTTTCCGGTCTCATACAAAATATCCAAATCCGCCATCATCCGCATGCTTGTAACCGGATAAAACTGCTTCATTAATATTCCTTTCAGCGGCAAAACAGATACGCCCGCTTTTTCAAATTCTCTCAACAGTTCTTCCTGCGAAAATCCCTGCACCGCATCTCTTGCGATCTCCATCGATTCCGCTTCCTGAAATCGCTTCATAATCTCTTCCGGCGGCTGCTGTTCTTTCGGAAGTTTCTGGATTCCCGGGCAGACCATGGACTGAATTTTATGAAAACGGCATATTTTATAAAAGTCTTCCCCCTTTGTATCCGCTCCCATAACCGGAGCTTTTCCCTGCCCTAAACTAAATTTTAT
>CAJLUP010000038.1 GCA_905209865.1 uncultured Lachnospiraceae bacterium | reverse complement strand
GATGGCGCAGCAGCTGCAGTCAAGAAAATGGTTTTGGTTTGCGATCTTATTCCAAAATATATTTGCATATATCGTATCTCTAAGCGTATACCAGATTGGTACTTTTGTGCTCGGCGGAGCATTTACGGTCGGAACAGCTGTCGGTATTGCAGCGGCGGCAGTCCTTTTGATCTTGTTGTTCAGACCGGATCCGTATAAAAACAGAAAAGAATATTCGAAACGATCAGTTCAGACTGCGTAGAGAAAATTTTATTTAGAAAGAAGGCGATGCTATGGCGGCAGATATTTTAATCTTATTTTTGATCGCAGCATATTGTATTTTCCTTATTTATCGTGCGCGCAAAAATGCAAAAGAAGGAAAATCATCAGGCTGTGCGGGATGCGGCGGAAGCTGCGGATCATGTGCGGGATGTACGACAAATGTGGGAAAGGCAAAAAAGGAAACTCACTAGGGCATCGTATGGAAATAAACAGTGTGAGATTGTGAAGAAAGACATGTATAAAGAAGACATGTAAAAGAAAGAGATTGCTATAAAAACCTCCTGATAGTATAATCGATAAAGATGGTGCAACATTGAAATGGCTGTAACTTGCAGATATAATCCATCAGAAGATCGAGAAATCAGGAGGTTTTTTATGGATCGGAAAATATATGCTGATTATGTGAGAATTTTAGAAGATGAGCTTGTTCCGGCGCTCGGCTGTACGGAGCCGATTGCACTTGCTTATGCTGCGGCAAAGGCAAAAGAAGTGTTGGGGGCAATGCCGACTCATCTTACGATAAGGTGCAGCGGCAATATTATTAAAAATGTAAAAGGGGTAACAGTGCCCAACTCCGGTGGAATGAAGGGAGTAGAAGCGGCTGCGGTACTCGGAATAACAGGCGGAGATCCGTCTCAGGCGCTTGAAGTCTTAGAACATGTTTCGGACAAAGAGATCGGAAAAGCAAAGAATCTTTTAGAGAGTGGATTTTGTGATTGCGTATTAAAAGACGGTGTGGCAAATTTATATATCGAAGCACATGCGATATGTGAAAAGACATTGCGGCAGGAAGCGGTTGTCATAATTGAAGAAGAGCATACGAATATTACGCATATTGAAAAAGACGGGAAGGTCATTTTTCATAAAGAAAAAGAACACCTCAGTCAGGAGAAGGAGCAGACGCCGGATAAGAGTCTTTTAAATCTGGAAGATATTATTGCGTTTGCAGATGAAGTTCAGATCGCAGATGTGGAGAAAGTTCTTGAACGTCAGGTGAAATATAATACAAAGATTGCAGAAGAAGGATTGAAAAATCCGTGGGGTGCGCAGGTCGGAAGGGTTGTGCTCGAAGAGTTCGGAAACGATGTGAAGTGGCGCGCGGTGGCGAAAGCGGCAGCAGGATCGGATGCAAGAATGAGCGGCTGTGCCCTTCCGGTGATCATCAATTCGGGTTCCGGGAATCAGGGGATGACTTGTTCTCTTCCGGTGATCGAGTTTGGGAAAGAGCTTGAGAAATCCAAAGAGGAAATCTATCGGGCATTATGTGTATCGAATCTTGTAGCTTTGAATCAGAAAAAGTACATCGGTTCTTTGTCTGCTTACTGTGGGGCGGTATGCGCCGCAGCAGGAGCAGGGGCAGGAATTACATATTTATGCGGCGGAACATTGGAACAGATAGAAAATACTGTTGTCAATACGATCGCAGATGCAGGCGGTATTGTCTGTGACGGTGCAAAACCAAGCTGTGCTGCCAAAATATCTACGGCGCTTCAGGCTGCGGTGTTAAGTCATAAGATGGCAATGAGAGGACTGACATTTGCAAAAGGCGAAGGTCTTGTCATGGACTGCCCTGAAGATACGATTAAGGCAGTTGGATATGTGGGCCGTGCGGGAATGAAACAGACGGATGTGGAGATTTTGAATCTCATGATCGGGAAGACGAAACTGGAAGATATCGATAAATAGAGTCTGTTAAAAGAAGACTGATTACAGTTCGAATGGAGCAATGTTTTTCAGGCAGAAAGGAAGACAGCGCAAAAGATTTTGGCTTTTGCGCTGTCTTGTTTGTACGGTATTTGTGTGTAATCAGTTTTTTGTTTTAACCTGCAAATTCCTGAGATACGATCTCTGTTCCTGCATTGTCAAGGTAACGAACAACGACAACCGGATTGTCTACTTCTACTGCAGCTTTCAGAGAAGATGCAACAGCTTCAAATGTAGAAGCCTGAGACTGGAGAGAGGACTGTAAAGTAGACGGATCTGCTGCGAGAGCTGCTGCGAGATCTGCGTCCTCAATCGTGAAGTTATAGATCAGTTTGTTGTCTTCTGCTGTAAGAGCCAGTGCGATTCCGCTTCCTTCAAGGGATGAGAGCTGTTCTTCAAGCTGCTGCTGCATGATATCGGAGTTTACAAAATCTTCGAGTGTTTTAAATTTGCCTGTAATAGTGCTGTTGTCTTCGTCGTCTGCATCAGCATCATCAGTATCATCAGCATCATCTTTTGTCGTGTCTTTTGCTGTGTCTTCTGTTTTCGTATCTTCTTTCTTTGTGTCATCGTTAGATTTTCCACATGCGCTTACTGCCAATGTGAGCATAACTACGCACATAATGAGTGAGATTTTACGGATTAAATTTTTCATAACTTTTTCCTCCTGGGTCATATTTATATTTTTTATAACCGTACGCTCAGTGCATAGGGAAAATGATACTTTTCGATTGTGCTTCCCTATGTACACTGAACATATTATACCATAAGAAAGAGAAGCGGCATATCTGACATATGTACCAATTTTAGTATAGTAATTTTGTACATAAACATCATTGATTTAATACTTTACAATGGTAAAATTCAGTGTATAATAGAGTGTTGGATTATTATCAGAAGTCAAACGTATGAAATGGGAGGGGCATACGATGGGAGTAGAAAAAGCAAAAAGTACCATAAATGATATGACATCAGGAAAGCCTGCAAAACTGATTCTTCAGTTTATGATTCCAGTGTTTTTGGGCAATGTATTTCAGCAGTTTTATAATATTGCGGATTCGATCATAGCAGGGCAGTTTATCGGTGTGACGGCATTGGCGGCGATTGGAAGTACCGGTTCATTGATGTTTTTTGTGACTGGATGGCTTAACGGATTGAGCAGTGGATTCGCGATTCTTGTTTCGCAGTGGTTTGGCGCAAAGCAGTATGACCGGATGCGTCATTATGTAGCGATGTCGGTGTATTTGGCAAGTGGGTGCGCTGTACTTATGACTGCGGGATTATTGTTTGCGAATGAACCGATTCTGCAGATGATGAATTATTCGGCAGATATTATGCCTGATGTGAAGCATTATATGGGGATTATTTATGCCGGATTGATCGTGACTGCGGCATATAATTCGCTGGCGGCTTTTTTGCGGGCTCTTGGCGATTCAAAATCACCGCTTTATTTTCTGATCATATCCGCAGTGATCAATGTAGCTTTGGATATTGTGTTTATTGTTGTGTTTGGCATGGGAGTTGAGGGATGTGCATATGCCACGGTCATTGCGCAGGCAATCTCGGCGTTGTTATGTTTCGTTTATATTGTGAAGAAATTCCCGATTCTTCATTTGACAAAAAACGATTGGAAGATTTCTCTTCAAAGTTTCGGACATCTTCTTGCGCTCGGCATCCCGATGGGACTGCAGTTTTCGATCACGGCGATCGGAACGATCATCGTACAGGGGGCTGTAAATGTATATGGAGAAACTTATATGGCAGGTTTTTCGGCGGCGGGAAAACTTCAGAATATGATTATGACAGTATTTGTTGCGTTTGGTGCGACTGTTGCAACTTATGTCGGACAAAACCGTGGGGCCGGCAGGATGGACAGAGTGAAGTCCGGTGTGAGATGTACGCAGATTATGATTTTAGTCTGGAGTGTGATCGCGATGGCGGCGGTTTATTTTGGAGGAAAATATATGACATGGTTGTTTATCAGTCCCTCTGAGACAGACGTTGTCAATGTATCAGTATTATATTTTCGCACTGTATTTTGGTGTTATCCGTTTTTGGGAAGTATATTTTTATACCGCAATACGCTGCAAGGAATGGGGTATGGTCTTGTGCCTATGTTAGGCGGTGTTTTTGAACTTGCGGCGAGAAGTGCGATTGTTATGGTAGTTGCAGGAAGAACTACTTTTCAGGGGGTATGTCTTGCAGATCCGGCAGCCTGGATCGCAGCGCTCATCCCTCTCGTACCATATTACTTGTATACGATGCGAAAATGGGAAAAAAGAGAAGTCACAACAGTTTGATCAGCAGTTTAAAATGAGAAAAATTATCAAAAACACTTGAAATACTGACCGGTTTCATGTATGATATGTAAAAAGAGTTAGTTAAAACTAACTATCGAAGAAGCGGGGACTGACAGACCGGACTGTTTCTTTGAGCAGAGATCTTATGTGAAAAACAGACAGAATGTTTCAGGGAGGTTTACGATGAGTGTTGTGATTATAGGCGGACATGACCGGATGGTATGTCAGTACAAGAAGATATGTAAGCAGTTTAAATGTAAGGCGAAAGTGTTTACTCAGATGTCGGCGGGTATGAGTAAGCAGATCGGCAGTCCGGATCTGATTGTTCTTTTTACGAATACGGTATCACATAAAATGGTTCGCTGCGCGGTAGAAGAGGCAGGCAGATGTAATGCAGAGATCGTCAGATGTCATACGAGCAGTAAAAATGCTTTGGAAGAAATATTGGGAAATGCATGTGTGCAGATGTGATGAACAGTACAGGCGGCAGGAAACTCGTGAGAGCTTCTTTGCCGCCTGTCTGTGTTAAGAAAGGGAGATCCGTTTTATAATTTGATATTTTTGAAAAGATCGCCGAGATTTGTTCCGATATTTTCACTTTTGGGGATTACAACCTTTTCTGCAGGTTCTTCTTTGACTTCCTCAAGAGCCTTCATGCTCAGACTGATCTTTCCATCTTTGATTCCGATCACTTTTACAGTAACTTTATCTCCGGCATTTAAAACATCAGAAGGTGTTTTCACACGTTTCTGTGAAATCTGTGAAACATGAACAAGACCGGACAGACCGTTGTCGAGTTTAATAAACGCGCCGTAGTTTTGCAGAGTCTCAACCGTTCCTTCTAAAACTGTTCCGACTTTCAGGCTGGCAATCTGGTCTTCCCTGGCTTTCTTTTCTTTCGCTTTGAGAATTTCTCTTGCGGAAAGGACGAGACGGTTATTTGCCTGATCCACGTCGATCACCTGTACTTCAATGTCTTTCAGAAGATACGTTTCCAGATCTTCGATGTAGGAAAGAGAAAGTTTGGAAGCGGGAACGAATCCGCGCAGTCCTTCGATCATAACAATTACACCGCCGTTTACAACGCCTTCTACCTTTACCGGAAGGACGGTTTTTTCTTCCATATATTTTGTGACGAGATTCCACGGATTGGCATCATCGAAATGATCTTCGTAGTCAGCCATCGTTTCTGTTGCGGAAGCAGCAGCTTCCTCTGTTGTGCAGTCATTGTCTGTCTGCATTGTTTCTTTCATTTCTTCGCTCATTGTGCAGCACCTCTGTTTCTTTTTTATATAGAAAGAGTATACCACAGATGCGGAATAAAAAACAACATTTTGGGAATAGAGAAGTAAAAGAATATAAGAGAATGGAAAAGACGATGCAGCTTTTTTACTCTTGCGAAAGCGTAAGATTTGTGTGTATAATAATTCAGTTATAGACAGAAGTGAGTTGATCTGAGTGAGAAAAACGATTCTGTTTTATGAAAAGAAGAAAGTGGGATTGAAAATATATGAGCAGACAGAAAGAGAAAATATATGTTGTCGGTCATAAGAATCCGGATACAGATTCGATCTGTTCCGCGATCGCGTACGCCGCGCTGAAAACAAAATTGACAGGACATATTTACGAACCGCGCAGGGCGGGACAACTGAATGAAGAGACGCAGTATGTTTTGGAAAAATTCGCGGTAAAAACGCCGAAGCTGCTGTCTGATCTGAGAGAACAGATCAAGGATGTTGAGTTAAAAGAAGTGGAAGGGCTGAAAAGCAGCGCTTCGATCCGAACGGCATGGGAAACGATGCGGGAACTGAATATTCATACGCTTCCGGTCGTAAGGGAAGGGAAACTGGAAGGAATCATTACGATCGGTGATATTGCCAAAACATATATGGATGTTTATGACAGTATGATCTTATCAAAGGCAAGGACACAGTATCGGAATATTGCCCGCGCTGTGGACGGAGAAGTGATTACCGGAAATGAGCACAGTTATCTTCTGAATGGAAAAGTTGCCATTGCGGCGTCAAGCAGGATCCTTATGTCGGATTTTATAAGCAGGGACGATCTTGTGATCATGGGAGACAGAAAGGACGCTCAGCAGTGCGCGGTAGATATGGAAGCAAGCTGTATGGTTGTCTGCCAGAATGCCGCGATATCGGATGAGATTATCCGACAGGCAAAAGAGAAGCAGATCGTGATCATCAGAACTCCTCATGATACTTTTACTGCGGCGCAGCATATTAATCAAAGTATTCCGGTCAAATATTTTATGACGCGGACGAATCTTGTGACATTTAAAATGAAAGATTATGTAGATGATGTAAAAGAAGTAATGGCGCGCAAACGGTTCAGAGATTTTCCGATCGTTGATGCGCATGGAAAACTGTTGGGATTGATCTCAAGACGGCGTTTGCTGAACGTAAGAAAGAAGCAGGTCATCCTTGTCGATCATAACGAAAAAAATCAGGCTGTCGATGGTGTGGAAGAGGCTGAGGTACTCGAAATTATTGACCACCACAGACTAAGCAGTATCCAGACGATGGGACCGGTCTTTTTCAGAAATCAGCCGGTAGGATGTACGGCAACGATCGTCAGTCAGATGTATGAGGAAAATGGTGTTGAAATTGATTCTACAAACGCGGCGCTTCTTTGCTCTGCGATCATTTCCGATACTTTGATGTTCCGTTCGCCGACTTGTACGCCTCTTGACGAGAGCACGGCGAGAAAACTGGCGCAGATTGCAGGCGTTGAGATAGAGATCTTGGCGCAGGAGATGTTCCGCGCAGGAAGCAATCTGAAAGGAAAGAGCGCGCATGAGATCTGTTTCCTTGATTTCAAACAATTTACAGTTAATGATACGGTGTTTGGAGTAGGTCAGGTGAAGTCAATGAGTTCGGATGAACTGGAAGAGATTAAGAAAATTGTAGAACCTTATCTTGAGAAAGCCCGTGCAGACAGCGGCTTGAATATGATCTTTTTTATGCTGACAAATATTTTAGCAGAGTCATCAGAACTTCTGTGCGTCGGACCGGAAGCCAAGGAGAAGATATTGAACGCATATGATCTTCCCGAAGATACAGATGAGATTATGCTGCGCGGAGTTGTGTCAAGAAAGAAACAGCTTGTTCCGACCCTTGTCGGCGCTTTGCAGCAGTAATCGGCAGACAGGCAAAGGAGGAAAATGAGATGTCCAAACAAGTGTGGAAACCGGGAAATATGCTGTACCCTCTTCCGGCAGTGATGGTCAGTACTGCAGACAGGGAAGGAAACAGCAATATATTGACAGTCGCATGGACCGGAACGGTCTGTACGAATCCGGCAATGGTATATATTTCTGTCCGCCCGGAGCGGTATTCTTATCATATGATAAAAGACAGCGGAGAGTTTGTGATCAATCTGACAACAGAAAAACTGACGAAAGCCACAGATTATTGCGGAGTCCGTTCAGGAGAAAAGGTGAATAAGTGGAAGGAATGTCATCTTACGGAAGGAAAAGCTTCCTCTCTTGCTTTTGCTCCGATTATAGAGGAAAGTCCGGTTAATATTGAATGTAAAGTGAAACGGATCGAAGAACTTGGAAGTCATCATATGTTTTTGGCGGAAGTGACGGCGGTTCAGACGGACGAGGCTTATATGGATGCAAACGGGAAGTTTGATCTGAATCATACAGGTCTGATCGCTTATTCTCATGGAGAATATTTATCTCTCGGAGAAAAGCTTGGACAATTTGGATACAGTGTGAGAAAAAAAGCTGGACAGACAAAGAAAAAAGCAGACCGAATAAAGGGAAAAGACGTATCGAATAAAGCGGGAACCAAAGAAAGAAAAAATGTACCGAATAAAAAACAGAACGGAAGAAAGAAAAAGCGTATCGAATAAAAAGCAGAACCGAACAGAGAAAAAAGTGTACTGAATAACGTCAGGTGGACGTTTTTCAAGGAATGTGGTATTCTTATTTCAGAATGAAAAATCAAGATTTTAGTATGAGGTGATTTGAAAATGAAAAAACCGGTATTAGTGATTATGGCGGCAGGAATGGGCAGCAGATATGGCGGATTGAAGCAGATCGATCCGATTGACAAAGAAGGACATATTATTATGGACTTTTCAATCTATGATGCGAAACGCGCCGGATTTGAAAAAGTTGTTTTTATCATTAAGAAAGAAAATGAAGCGGATTTCAAGGAAGCAGTCGGAAAACGGATCGAGAAAGTAATGGATGTAGCTTATGTATATCAGGAACTTGCGAATATTCCGGACGGATTTGAGATCCCGGAAGATCGCGTGAAACCATGGGGAACAGCTCATGCAGTATTGAGCGCGATCGATGAGATCGACGGACCTTTTGCAGTGATCAATGCAGATGATTACTATGGACGTCACGCATTTCAGACAATTTACGATTATCTGACAACGCATGAGGATGATGAGAAATATCGGTATACAATGGTTGCATACCGCCTGAAAAATACAGTGACAGATAACGGACATGTGGCGAGAGGGGTCTGCGGATTAAACGAGGCGAAGGAACTTGTAAGTGTGACAGAAAGAACACGCATCGAGAAGAGGAACGGCGGAATTGAGTACTCAGAAGATGACGGTCAGACATGGAATCCGATTGACGCGGACACGCTTGTATCTATGAATATGTGGGGATTTACAAGAAGCATTCTCGATGAGATCAAAGAAGGATTTCCGGCGTTCTTAGAGAAAGGTATGAAAGAGAATCCGTTAAAATGCGAGTATTTCCTTCCGGCAGTAGTGAGCGGACTTTTGGCAGAAAACAGAGCGGCGGTAAAAGTACTTGAGTCAGAAGACAAATGGTACGGTGTTACATATAAAGAGGACAAACCGATTGTCGTAGAGGCGATGCAGTCATTAAAAGATTCAGGATTGTATCCGCAGAATTTGTGGGATTAATTCGGAGAAAGAAGAAAGGTATGCAACATTTTTACTATAAGATGATTGAAAAATATAAAGATATTTTATGTCGTGCGTGGTAAGATGTGCATGTAAAAAGTAAATGGCGGTGAGAAAAGCCGCTGATTAACGGAACCTTGAAAAGGTATCTGAAATATTTACGAGGAGGCAACAGATATGTCAATCTTAGTAACAGGCGGAGCTGGATTTATCGGCAGCCACACATGTGTAGAGTTGTTAAACGCGGGATATGATGTGGTGATCGTAGACAATTTGTATAATGCATCAGAAAAAGCAGTAGAGCGCGTAAAAGAGATTACAGGGAAAGATCTGAAGTTTTATAAAGTCGATATTCGCGACAGAGAAGGTCTGAATGAAGTTTTTGACAAAGAAGACGTTGAGTCGGTCATTCATTTTGCAGGTTTAAAAGCAGTAGGAGAGTCTGTGCAGAAACCTTTGGAATATTATGAGAATAATATCGGCGGCACGATCACTCTCTGTGATGTAATGAGAAATCATGGAGTAAAAGACATCATTTTCAGTTCTTCGGCAACCGTATATGGAGATCCGGCGTTTATTCCGATCACAGAGGAGTGCCCGAAGGGAACATGTACGAATCCGTACGGTTGGACGAAGTGGATGCTGGAGCAGATTTTGACAGATCTTCATACGGCAGATCCTGAGTGGAATGTCGTGCTCCTTCGTTACTTTAATCCGATCGGAGCGCACAAAAGCGGCATGATCGGGGAAGATCCAAAGGGAATTCCGAACAATTTGATGCCATATATTACACAGGTAGCGATTGGAAAACTTGAGCGTCTCGGTGTGTTCGGGGATGATTATGATACACATGACGGAACAGGAGTGCGCGATTATATTCATGTAGTTGATCTTGCAGTCGGTCATGTACGGGCGGTTGAAAAATTGAGAGAAAAAGAAGGGGTTTCCGTATATAATCTCGGAACAGGAAACGGATACTCTGTACTGGATATGGTGAAAGCATTCGGCAAAGCATGCGGAAAAGAAATCCCGTATGAGATTAAGCCGCGCCGTGCAGGAGATATCGCAACTTGCTACTGCGATGCTTCAAAAGCAAAGGAAGAGCTTCATTGGGAAGCAGAACGCGGACTGGAAGAAATGTGTGAAGATTCATGGAGATGGCAGAGTCAGAATCCAAACGGATACGCAGATTAAGACAAAACAAATACAGCATCATAAATACAATCACCGGAAACGCCTTGTATAGATTTTAACATTCTATGCAAGGCGTTTCTGTTTGCTGTCAGTTTCCTGCAAAACGAAAGAACAATTTTACAAATCCCATCTCGTAAAAGAAGAAAAAGCGTCCTGTAAAGAGGATGAGCAGATAGAGCGGACATTCAAAAACCGGAGAAGCGGAGTCGTTTAATTTGTTATGCAATTTGGTCGGTATGAGCTTTTTGAATATTTTATAGATCAGGAATCCGATCAGTGCTCCTAAAGTGTTCATAATAAGATCGTCGATGTCTGTTCGTCGGTTGTTTAACAGCTGACTCAGTTCGATCAGAAGGGAAAAGGAGAAACCGGCAATGACTGTGCGGTATGACGCTCTCATTTTCTTCCAGATCATCGGAACCAAAAATCCAAAGGGGAGAAACAGAATGATATTTAAGATATATCCGACTGTGTGAATCCCGGTGGAAAAAGGAATCAGATTAACATAGGAAGTTCTTATTTGAAATTGATAGGTCAGTCCGTCCCATAAGGTACCGCTTCCGGTCACATCATATACGCATATGACGTAGGCGGCGAAAAGGAAAAGAAGGAGCGTATGCAGAAGTTCGGTTTTTTGTCCGTTCTTTTTGCGTGTATGGGCAAAGATAAGAAAGACTGATAAAAAGGGGATGAAGGATGCCAAAAATTCATAAGTATAAAAAAGTAATAGTTTCATAGAGATACTCCTTTTCCGGTATGTAGTCTGAAATGTTCCTTCCGGTATAAAATACGGAAGCGGAACGCGTAAATGTATAAAGAAGTATAACATTGAAAAATGGAAGATTGGGTGAATTCTGCGAATATTAAGGAGGACTTAAATAAAACATAAGATTTTGGAATCGGCTGTACAGTTTCCACAAAAAACTTACGATATAATCCGGCAATATGACAAGTAAATAGAGCTGGCAGATCTACAGTACATATGGTACACTGGGTATATTGTTGATAAGATTGGTATAATAAAAATTTGTTTGGACGGCGAGGGATGAACAGACGTTGTATCAAGGAAATAAGGCAGGTGGAACATATGAAAAAGAATCTTACGTTTAAGGAATTGATTTTTGTCGCAAGTATGTTGTTTGGAATGTTTTTTGGGGCAGGCAATCTGATCTTCCCGATTTTTATGGGACAGCTTGCAGGCAATCATGTATGGATGGCGTCAGCTGGTTTTCTGATTACCGGAGTCGGACTTCCGCTTCTTGGCGTGGCTGCGCTTGGCGTTAGTCAGAAAGAGGGGCTTTTGGAGTTGAGCAGCCAGGTTGGCAGAAAATACGGAGTGTTTTTTACATGTCTTCTCTATCTGACGATCGGACCATTCTTTGCGATTCCCAGATGTGCGACTGTTTCATTTACAGTAGGGATAGAACCATTTCTTTCGGAAGGTCAGAAGACAGCCGGATTGGGTGTGTTTTCCTTTTTGTTTTTTGTGGTTGTATTATTTTTCTCTTTGAGACCCGGGCAAATCTTAACCTGGATCGGGAAGATCCTGAATCCGTTGTTTCTCGTGCTGCTTAGTATTTTTGTGATTCGGGCGCTTTTGTCTCCGGCCGGAAGGATCGGAGAGATTGAGGCGTCAGGCGTGTATGCCTCCGGCGCTTTTTCGACAGGACTGCTGGAAGGGTATAATACAATGGATGCTTTGGCAGGACTGGCGTTTGGGATTATTGTTGTCAACGTTATTCGAAGTCTTGGGATAAAAGAGTCTGGAGCTGTTGCGAAAAATACTGTAAAAGCAGGTCTTTTCAGTTCTGTGCTGATGGCGTTGATCTATGTTTTAGTAGCAGTCGTGGGCGCACAGAGCAGAGGGGTATTTCCGGCTGCGGCAAACGGTGGAGAAGCGTTTGCAATTATTTCAGAGTATTATTTCGGGAAAACGGGACAGATTATTTTGGCGCTGATCTTTGCGGTGGCATGTTTAAAAACTGCCATAGGCCTTGTTACGAGCTGCGGAGAGACATTTGAAAAAATATTTCCGAAAGGACCTTCTTACCGCGTGTGGGCAGTGGTCTTTTCGATAGTTTCGTTCCTTATTGCTAATATAGGACTTGATGCGATTATCGCATATTCGGTTCCGGTGCTGATGTTTTTATATCCGCTTGCAGTGACATTGATCTTCCTGACTTTATTTGGCAGGCTGTTTGGGAACGACAGGAGAGTGTATGGATGGGTAACTGCCTTTACGGGCGCGGCCGCGGTATTTGATTTTGTGAAGGCGCTTCCGAAAGGTACGGATCTGATCGTACGAATTCAGGAAATGTTCGGAACGGTATCAAATCTTCTTCCGATGTCAGCGTATGGTTTTGGCTGGGTCTGTCCGGCATTGACAGGTTTAATCATCGGACTGATCGTTTGCAGATGCTCTGGAAGGAAAAGAAAAAGAGACTAAAAAGGAAGGAACAGAAAAGGAAATAAAGAAAAGGTTCGTGAAAACCACCAAATTCCGATTGCGGATTTTGGTGGTTTTTCTGAATATGAAAACGATACCAAAAATGCGATTGACAAATTATAAAATCAGGTATATTGTAAGGTCATAACAAGAAAACAAATGGAAAAGTGAGGTGGGAAAAGAATTGGCAACGATATCAGATGTTGCTCGACTGTCAGGAATGTCAGTTTCGACTGTCTCAAGAGTGATCAATAATAAGCCTCATGTTTCAGAGGAAAAGAGACAGAAGATATTAGAAGCGATGGACGCGCTCGGTTACAGTCCGCTCCAGGCAGCAAGGCAGTTGAGAGGTTCTGGCTCTGGAAATATCGCAGTTGTTGTTCCGACGATCACAAATAATTTTTTCGCACAGTTGGTTGATTCGATTGAGAAGACCTGCAGACGATACCACTACCGGACATTGATCGTACAGACCTATGGTGAAAAAGAAAGTGAAGAAAGCGCAATGAATCTTTTGAAGATGCATCATGCTGACGGAGTGATCCTGTGTGCGATTGAAAATGACTGGGATAAGCTGAAAGCCTATAGAGAATACGGAAAGCTTGTTGTCTGCAATGAATACAATGAGGATAATGAGATCTCGATGGTGTGCGGCAGACAGTATGAAGGCTTTTATAAAGCAGCCGAATATCTTTTGGAAAAAGGATATCAAAAGATCGCATACTGTACCGGAACAAGAGCAGTGACACTGCAGGATAAAGGGATCAATATTGACAGCGACCGTTACAGGGGATATATGGACGCGCTTGCGGGACATGGGTTTGCAGCGAATGCAAATTGGCTGTTTTCCGGTGTGAGAAATCTGGAAGACGGACGAAGAATTATGCAGAAGATATTGACGCTTTCCGAAAAACCGGACGCAGTGATCGCAGGGAGCGACGAAGTTGCTGCCGGAATGGTAATGGAAGCGCTGGAGAAAGGAGTCAGAATTCCGGAAGATTTTGCAATTATGGGAGTGGATGACCAGCCGCTGGCATCTTATCTGCAAGTTCCGCTGACAACGATATGGCAG
>CAJLUP010000037.1 GCA_905209865.1 uncultured Lachnospiraceae bacterium | reverse complement strand
TGTGAAAAAATAAAAGTAAACTGTAGAATATATAATTTACTCCGGTTGTGATGACTCCGGTTATAAGATAGGTAAGCAATTCTTTATTTAAATAATTTCGTTTCAAAACAAATTCCTTCTTTCTTCATCAAGATGTTATAGTCAAAGATTTTTCCCTCAAAATAAAATGCAGAAAAGATAAGATCAGCCTGCAAAGGTATAGGGACAGAGCAGTGAAACTTATTATGCAGCCGACAGTTTTTCCGGGTGGGGAAAAACGGATTTCTATCAGGTGAGTTCCCTTGTCAGCGGCCGTTCCGGCAAATGCTTTGTTTATACGAATGATATCTGCCTGTTTTCCGTCAATGAGAAGTTCCAGCCCGTTTTGGTATGGGATCGAAGTGGCAAGGATTCCGTCTTGATCTGCGGTAAATGTTCCGGAAAAAACGGTTGTGCCTGAAAGAAAGTTCTGTTTCTCTTTTCCTTCGGCAGTCCTTCTCATCGAGGCAGGGGAGACGTTCTTTTCATTAAAAATTTGTTCGCTGCACGAATACCACTGCACATGGCTGATGATAAAATGTCCTTTCGGGATCGTGACATGCATCTTGGTTGAGCCGGCGTCCTTATCAGTGGAAAGTTGGTAGTGAAACGTATTGTTTCCGTTTGGATAAGGGGCGAAAGTTCCCGAAAGTTTGTTGCGGATTTTATTAATATCAATTACGACAGGTTGGAACGTCTTGTTTTTTACTTCAAAAGAAAGCAGCAAAATACTGCCATTTCCCGTGTTGTCCATCGAAAATGTCAACGATTGTTTACATTTCGAAATTATTTCATACCCTTTCGATGTCTTTTTAATATCAAGACTTTCCGGCAGCGCGCCGCTGACAGAAAGCTTTGGAGAAAAAGGGGTGATGAATGTCTGCAGCTTGAAGCTTTCAGCGGAGGAATCAGAGGAGAAACCTGAAGAATGGTCGGCAGTACTGGCGTCAAACGTTTTCTTCTGATTGCTGATAACTGTTTTTTGAAAGAGCGCTTCCAGCTGCTCGATCTTGCTTAAGCGGTCAAAGTTTTCTTCAGAGATCGTGTCTGATGTGAAATAAACATTCGGAAGCACATTTTTATTTTCTGCAATAATCGTGTCCTTTGCAGTGGAACACAGCGGCGTGTAACCAAAAGGAATATGATCCTTTTCGGTTTCAATGTACCGAACGCCGAGAAGCCGAAGCATGAATGGATTATCGGCGGTGAGCAGAGCCACACGATTGTTGATCCCGATGGGAGTCATTAATATGTCGTAGTACAGATCAGAATAAGCGCTGTTTGTCACAGAAGAGTACATGGAACTTCGCGTCATTTCGGAAGTGACTGTTTCGTTTCCGCTTGCAAGCGGGGCAGCCAGACTGTCAAAATGATAGCGCGGATCCATCGGGACATTCGCAGCTTCTTCTGAAAGAGAATCCGATGAAAGTGCGGATCTCTTTACCCAGTTTTCCTTCGATGCGGTTGTAATATACATGCCGATTGGGGCAATAAGTACGAGCAGATAGACAAGCATTTCCATTTGGCGAGAAATACAGGGGTTTTTGAGCTTCTGTAAATCAGGCGTCTGCTTTCTCCTTTGGATCAGGCAAAATAAAAACAGAAGACAAAGTTCGGTCAAAATCCATGGGAATTGTATCTGACTGAACCAGAGCAGTCCGATTGGGAGCATGACCGCAAACGGATAGAGCGGATACCATGAGCCGGAATTTGTCGTATGTTTTTCGGCATGGGCTGATTTTAAGTAACGGATGCAGTGCAGGATGAACAGAGGCAGAAACGGAATGAGTATTTTCGGTCTTGCGTAAAGCGTTCCGTTTAAAATGTAGGAAAAGAATCCGAACAGTCCAAAAGACAGAAATAATACGCTGTCTGCGAAGAAGTTCTTTTTTGCCGGATCTTTGCGGTTTAATCCGGCAAGGATCGTATAAAAGCAGATGAGCGTCAGTCCTAAGCCGTATTCGTTAAACAAAATATTGTTCATGGACACGTTTGGTCCGAATAGTTCCAACAGTTTAAAAAGGGAGAATCCACCTCCGTTTCGCCTGTGTTCTGTCAGTACAAGTCCGGTCGGCAAAAGCAGCGCGGCAGACATACATATAGAAAGAGCGGCGGAAGGAAGATATTTTTTGAAAAAAGAATGCTTCCAAAAGGAAATGCCCTCCAGCCGCAGCCAGTACCAGCCGATGGAGGCGAATGCAGCGATTGCAAAATAAAAACTGTGCAGGCAGATCAGCAGTATACATAACGGAAGGAAACGAAACCGCTGTTTCTTAATGCATAGAAAGGCAAGGATTAAAAACGGCAGATAATTGACAAACATAATCTGACGGTGCATATGGAAAAGACATCCGGCAGTCAGAAAGAGAATGCTTCCGATCAGGGCGAAAGACGGAGAAATCTCTTCGCTTCGCAGCCATACATAGCAGAGCAGGATGGCGGCAAGATAAAGGAAAAACATATAACCGATTAAAATGGAAACCATCGGGATCTGAGGAAAGAGACATCCGATGAGAATATCAGGTCTTAAAAATCCGTAGTAGGAAAACTGATATCCGTTACTGCCGCTGCCGAGATTGATCCAGTCGGGAAGAAGCGTGTGCTGTTCCACGCAGGCATCACGGATCGTTTCTGCCAGTACGGCATGTTGGGAGAGCCAGTCGGTATTGGAACCATAGATGGCATCGGACGGCAGGATTACAGCGGTTAATATGATGAAAAGAACAATCAGCATTGTCGGATAAACGTATTTCTTCATATATATAAGCTCCTTTATCGGGTGACTATAGCATTCCCGTTATTTCTTGATGTAAACAGAGTAAAACATCTCTCTTAATAAACAGTGGAAAATAAATCGAAGAATTCTTAAGAAAAACCGATGAAATCTTAAAAAAATGTGGATATGTTGATAAAAATTAAGCAAAATTCACAAAACAAATATTTGCCATATCTAAATCAAGGGGAATATGCTATCATAAAATAGATGCAGACTGTGAAAAGATAAACAATTTCACAGAGAAAGGAGAGAAAATTATGAAAAAAGAAATTTTTCAGTGCAGTGCTCGCCACAGCAATGGTTGTGACGAGCGTCTTCTCCACGACATCAGTTGTAGGGGCTGTAGAAAATGAGACAACAGTTCCTTATGGCAATGTGACCGTAAAACAGGAAGGTAATACTGTTACAATCGGAAACGATGCCATTGAAAGAACATTTTCAACAGCGGGCAATAAATTGTCCACGACTGAAATTGTGAACAAAAGAACTGGTGGAGAAGGCACAGTATTCACGCCTCAAGAAGGCAGTGAAGAATTCGTTGTAAAAACAACGAAAGAGCAAAAAGAACCGATTAGCTTACCGGCAATCGAGCGTACAGGCTGGACAGCAACGGCAGACAGCTATCAGAATGCATCGGGCGATTCAGATGGTCCGGCGCAGAACTTACTGGATGGCAATATCAATAGTATTTGGCATTCTAATTATGGTGGAGGAACTGGTACTCAGGCATATCCATACAATGTAGTAATTACATTTGGAAAAGACGTGACGTTCCAGTCCTTCTCTTACACGCCGAGAAAAGAAGGGGAAAATACAAATGGAAATATCAAGGGATATGAGCTGTATGCATCAACAGCAACAGATCCACTTGCTTATGATTCCAAAGATTGGGGAGAACCGATTGCCAGAGGTGACTTCGAGTATAATGGAGTGAACCCGATCTATGTGAACTTGAAAGAAGCATGTACTGCGAAACAGATTAAGTTCGTAGCAACGTCTTCAAACAATGGAGCTCAATTTGCCGGCGGAGCAGAGTTTAATCTTCACGCAGAGAAAGCACCGGTAGATACGGATGATCGTGCATTTGAGACAAGCGACTTAGAGCTGAAAGATACGGATGCAGTGAAAGTTGAAGATACGACGGCGACGATTAACGGAGTACAGAAGAATGGTAAGAAAGTAACATTTTCTTTCAAGCCGTATACTCACAAAGACGTAGCCTATACGATCGACGAAGTAATCGTAATGTATGAAGGAGATCACTTCATGCGTAAATTCCTTGAGATCGATGTGCCGGATGACAAAATGGCAGATGCTGAAATCGACTACATCGACCTTGAGTCTCTGAAAGTGGCAGAGTCCGATGCACAGTGGACAATTCCGAGAGGAAAAGGCGGCATCGTAGAGATGGAAGAGTTCAAGGCAAACCTCGGACAGCCGATCTACATTCAGGGAATGTTCTTCGGATGTGAATTCCCGGTGGCGGATACAGAGATCGTTGACGGAACTGGATTTATGCGCTATTACAGCGGTAAGACATTCAGCAGATTGAAAGAAGACAACCAGTTGACAACAGATAATAAGTATGTAACATGGCAGACAGTTGCAGGAGCGGCAAGAAGTACGGAGCAGGAAGTTATTCAGGCAGACTTCTTCGAGTATATCAAGTCGATCGCAACTCCGTCAGAGTTCCGTACACAGTATAACTCATGGTTCGATAACATGATGAAGATCAGTGATGAGAATATTCTGAATTCCTTCATTGAGATTGACCGCGAGTTGAATAAAGCGGAAGTCAGTCCTCTTGATTCCTATGTAGTAGACGATGGATGGAATGCATATAATAATGGATCAATAGGCGAAGGTTCGCACGAACAATCCGGAGCAACAATTAACAACAAAGGTTTCTGGACGTTTAATGAGAAATTCCCGGAAGAACTGACACCATCCAGCGAACTTGTTAAGAAGTTCGGAAGTAACTTCGGAGTATGGGTTGGACCGAGAGGCGGATATAACTTCTATAGTACATTAGCAGATATTATTCAGACAGCAAAAAACGGAAGTAAAGCCGGCGGCTCTATCGACGTGGCTGACCGCACATATGTAGATAACTTTACAAAAATGGCAGTTGAATGGCAGAAAAAATGGGATGTCAACTACTGGAAATGGGATGGATTCGCAGACAATGCTCAGTACAACCATTTTAATAATGCAGGCGGAGCAGACGGTGTTCCGGTATACAGCGAGTCAAACCACCATATGACAGGCGGTTATCATCAGATGTATCATGTGACTGATCTGTGGGAAGCATGGATCGATCTGATGGAAACAGTTCGTAAGAGTGAAAAAGAAGACAATATTAATAATCTTTGGATTTCCCTTACATGTTATGTAAACCCGAGTCCGTGGTATTTACAGTGGGCGAACTCCGTATGGCTTCAGTGTACAGCGGATCAAAGAGACGCATCTTTTGGAACGACAAAGATGAACAAGCAGATCACATACCGTGACGCTTGTTACTATGATTTCCTGAAGAATCATCAGTTCCAGTTCCCGCTCCAGAACCTTTACAACCATGATCCGATTTACGGAAAAGAAGGAACAGGAATGACGGTTAATACTGCTACAGATGAAGATTTCCAGAACTATCTGTACATGCTTTCTACTCGTGGAACAGCATTCTGGGAGTTGTACTATTCTGACAGTATTATGACAGACGGAAAATACGAGATCACAGGAGAATTCCTTGAGTGGGCAGAGGCAAACTACCATATGCTGAAAAACTCCAAGATGATCGGCGGAAAACCGGATGTTACAAAATTAAATAATTTTGACTCAAACGAAGCGCAGGCAGAAGCATACGGATTCTCATGCTTCGACGGAACAGACGGAATCATCTCACTCCGTAACCCGTCTGCAAGCGCAGATAAGACGATCAAGTTCACATTTGACCGTACAATGGGCGTTGCAGAAAATGCAGGCACATTAAACTACTACTTAGAGCACAGCTATCTTCTTTCAGATGAGTCTGCTCAGACAGGTACATTAGAGTACGGCAAAGAATATACAGTGAACCTGAAACCGAACGAAGTGCGTATCTTACGCGTTTCAGCTCAGAAAGACACAACAGCGCCGAAGATCGACAGAATTATGACAGACGGTGCGAAAGAAATCACAGTGAAGTTCGATGAGAAAGTATCAGGAAACCTCTTTAAGGTAGAAAATGGAAAAGTTGCTTCCGTTAAGAAGAGTGCAGACGATACAACATATCATATCGAATTAGCAGAAGCTCCGGCAAATGAAGCGGCAGTAAAAGTAACTCCGCAGGATATCAAAGATATGTCCGGCAACAAAGCAACAGAAGCTGCATCTGTTGTATATCACAAAGATAACGTGATCGTTGAAAACGGAAGCGTTACAGCAGGAGAACTTGCAGCAGAAGATAAATCTCTGAATTCCAACAACGGATTCACAGTAGCTGCTACAGTAAACACAACAGGTACAGATAAGTCTCTCGTAAAACAGGATGCTCAGTATGAGTTGAAAGTAACGGCAGAAGGAAAAGCATCATTTACACTGAACGGCGCTACAGCGGTTTCCGGCAAGGTAATCAATGACGGAGCAGAGCATAAAGTGGTAGGGGTGAAAGAAAACAACGGTATGCTGAAGCTTTATGTAGACGGAACACTGGAAGGATCTGCTTACAATGCAGATAACAGATTCCATACAGTGAAAAAAGCTGCCATCACAGCAGGTGAAGGCGTGACAGCGGCATCTGTGTACGATATCGCATATGGTTATGATGAAGTAGCTAAGATGGGAGAGCCGGAAGGACTTCCGAAACTGACACTTGAAGACAGCATGATTACAGTTTCTGGTACGAGTGAAGGTGAAAAAGTCAAGATCTTGGACGGAGACAAAACAACATTCTGGACAAGTCAGGAAGTGCCAGAAGGCAATGTAAGCAGTGATAATGCATGGCTGAAAGTTGACTTAGGATCTACATATAAGTTGGATCAGGTTGATTACACACCGCGATACTTCAATGGGGCACAGAATTACTGGGCATGTACAGGTAATATTAAGAATCTGGTGGTAGAGCTTAGTAAAGACGGACAGACATGGACTCCGGTAACAGGAGAAAACGGACTTGATCTTTCAAGCAAGATTAAAAATACAAATGATGAGTCATTCTTCCCTGAGGAGATTATGTTCGCGGCACAGGAAGCGAGATATGTACGCATCAGCGGAACAGCGTCCTATCACTGGCAGGCGGCTAAAGAAAATACATCTATCACAGTCGGTGATCTTGCAATCTACGGAGAAAAAGTAGAAGCACAGAACATCGCAAAAGATGCAAACGTAACAGCAAAATGGACAAAAGATGACACAGACGCAGCAAAAGGCAGCGACAGACCAATGTCTATGGCTGTTGATGGAAACAAGACAGATTATGGTTCAAACTATGCTGAGTTCGGTGCAGACAACAGACGCGAATCCTCTTATATGCAGGTTGATTTAGGGGATGTATGTGATGTGAATTCCCTGTCACTGTATCGTTACTGGGGTGATGGTAGAACATATGGCGATACAGTAGTGGCTGTAGCAGAAAAAGAAACAGACTTCAAAGAAGGAAAAGCTACAATCGTCTACAATGCAGATGATCAGAATGTTCATAAACTGTATACACAAGCACCGGAAAAATTCGACGAAGACTATGCAGAATCTGCACAGGGCAAATCATGGACATTGCCGGAAGGCACAAAAGCACAGTTTGTTCGTGTTTATATGTACGGAAGAACGAACAACGCTACAACAACAAACCACGTTGTAGAGCTTGAAGTATTCGGAACAAAACCGGAAGAAGGCGAAACACCGAGCGTAGACATTACAACATTA
The DNA here is from genome assembly GCA_905209865.1 of uncultured Lachnospiraceae bacterium. Classification (GTDB taxonomy): domain Bacteria; phylum Bacillota; class Clostridia; order Lachnospirales; family Lachnospiraceae; genus Mediterraneibacter. Next base: position 6,265 of record CAJLUP010000037.1, on the reverse strand, counting down.
ATCGAAAGATTGACTGAATTGTCAGCAGTAGACACATCCAAAGCAACGACAGACAGCGCGGCAGCATTCAAAGCGCTCGTAAAAGAAGGTTACGATCTTGTGGCGACAGGAGCACAGACACAGGACGAAGTAACTGCTATGATAACGAAACTGGAAGGCGCAGAAGGTAAACTTGTAGACGCATCCGCTCTGAAGACAGCAATCGCAGACGCAGAGAAGAAAGTTGAAACAAGTACAGTAACAAGCGCAGAGCCGGTAAAAGCTAAAATTGCAGAAGCAAAACAGCTTCTTGTAAACGGTACAAAAGAGCAGATCGAGGCGATGGTTACAGCATTGAATGAAGCTGTAGCAGGACTTGTAGAACGCGGAAACACAGACGAGCTGAAAGCTTTGATCGATCAGTATGCAGAAGAAAAACTGACAGCAGACGCTCACACAACATCTACATGGAGCGCTTATGAGACAGCTCTGAATGCGGCAAACGCAATCGTGGCAGACAACAGCGACAGCGATCAGGCAGCAGTAGATGCGGCGAAGAAAGCTTTGGAAGACGCTCATACAGCATTGGCAAAACGCGGAAATACAGATGCTTTGAAAGCTCTTATCAAAGAGTATGAAGAACTGAAAGAAGCGGATTACACACATGAGACATGGGTGAAATACGAAGAAGCTCTTGAAGCGGCAAATGCAATCGTGGCAGACAACAGCAATAAGACGCAGGCAGAAGTAGATGCGGCGAAAGACGCGTTGAAAGCAGCGAAAGAAGCGCTTGTAAAAGCTCCGGTAGATCCGCAGCTTGATAAGAGCAAATTGCAGGCAGCAGTTGATGCGGCAAAAGATAAAAATAAAGATAAAGATACATACACAACAGATTCTTACAAGGCAATGGAAAAAGTTCTCGCAGAAGCAGAAGAACTTCTGACAAACGGTAAGGATCAGGCGGCAATCAATGCGAAAGCAAATGAACTGAACGCAGCAGTTGAAGCTCTTGTAGCACGTGGAAACACAGGCGCGCTGAAAGCGCTCATCGATCAGTACGCGGCAGAAGATCTGAAAGAAGCAGACTACACAGTTGATTCTTGGAAGACTTATACAGATGCATTGAAAGCAGCAGAAGATGTAGTGAAAGATAACAGCAACCTTGATCAGGATGCAGTAGACACAGCGAAGAAAGCGTTAGAAGATGCTCATAAAGCATTGACAAAAGTAGAGCAGATCAACAAAGAAGCGTTGAAAGCAGCAATCGATGCAGCGAACGCGGCTGATGCGAACCTGTACACAACAGCTTCTTATGACGCAATGACAAAAGTTCTTGCAGACGCAGAAAAGGTACTGAAAGACAGCAAAGATCAGACAGAGATCGATGCAGCAGCAAAAGCATTGAATGATGCAGTTGCAGCTCTTGCAGAACGTGGAAACACAGATGCGCTGAAAGCTCTCATTGAAGAGTATAAAGATCTGAAAGAGACAGACTTTACGGCTGATTCCTGGAAGGATTATGCAGACGCGTTGAAAGCGGCAAACGCAATCGTGAAAGACAACAGTAACAGCAATCAGGCAGCGGTAGACGCAGCGCTTAACGCGTTAAAAGACGCTCGTGCAGGATTAACACCTGCTGAAAAACCGTCGGTGAAACCTGGTGATAAGAGCGAACTTAAGGCATCTTACGACAAGTACAAAGATATGAAGAACGACGGTTACACAGCAGAGAGCTGGGCGAAGTTTGAAAACGCTCTGAAATCTGCAAAAGCAATCCTGGATAACGAGGCTGCGACAGCAGATCAGGTAAAAGCTGCTTTGGCACAGTTGAATTCAGCGGCAGACGGCTTGACGAAAGCGCCGATTACACCGCCGAAGGATGATCCGCAGACACCATCAACTCCGTCACAGGGCGGAAGCGTACAGACAGGTGATACTGCAAACGTAGCGTTGTGGCTCGTGCTTGCAGGACTGTCAATGATCGCTTATGTAGCGGTTAGAAGAAAAAGAGCATAGTGTATTCTTGTCTTTTCATTAAGGCAATGGACATTTAAGCTTTAACAGGGCAAAGCGTTCGGCGGCGGACGCTTTGTCCTTTTTTGTATAGGCGACGAGCCAAAGTCCGGGCTTGTCTGAGACTTTGGCAGCCGCTTACGATCCTGAGATATGCCTTTTGGCGCTTTTGGTAATTGTGCAGAGGCAGAAAAGCCGGATGTTTGAAAGAAAGAGATTATATTATCAGAAAATTCATACAATATAAAACTAAAATATAATTATTTAAAGTTTTTTATAAAAATGTATTGACAAAACAAAACTCGGGTGATATTATAAAGACATCCAAAAGAGATACAACAAAATAAAAAATAAGAAACATCTCAAAAGGATATTTAACTAAGAAGACATCATATCAGTTGTCTGATTAGATTAAAAATAAACGGATAGCAGGAGGAAAAGACCAATGGACAGTGTGATTTCAGTGAATCATCAATATGTTAGTGGTATGGCAAGTGTAAGTTCCTGTGGAAAAGAGACCTTTGCTCAAGGATAGATAATCCGGAATAAAAATAACGAAAGAATTGATCGGAGAGTTGTAATCCGGATAAAGATCAGAAAGATTTGACATTTGCAGGCATATTGAATACAGATACCACATATAGCAGAATTTCAAAAGATGTGTAAAGAAACATTGAGTAGATTATCATTCGTGCATATCGAGTTTAGTATGTGTGGTGGTACCGGAAACAAGGATCGTAAGTGATGTGTGGTAAGGATGCTGTTATGAACTCAAATTTGTTATTAATTGAAGGAGGGAAGATTTAATAAGCAGGTTTTAGTAAATCGACCGAAGATTAAATAACAATGGCAGAGGTCTTACAGGAACGAAATCTAGTATTTGCCTCCGATTTAAAAATAAAGAAAATATGAAAAAATTAAATAGATTATAAAAATGCATCTCCAATGTTAATTGAGGATGCATTTTTTTGACATTGCGAAATGCATATGATAAAATATTGAAAGATATAGGTATGCAAAAAAGCATAGAAGGAAAGACACTGCCCTGTACAAAACTATTTTTTAATGAGGTGAATGCGGTGGATAAATACGAATATAAATCAAAGACTGACCGGATGCTTGAGCTTATGGAAAGCGGAGCTTACAGCAGAGCGGCGGAGATCGCTGACGAGATTGATTGGAGACGCGTGCGTAACGCGGGGATGTTGTCAAATGTCAGTGAAATTTATGAGAAAAACGGAGAATATCAGAAAGGGTATGATACGTTGACGTTGGCGTATCAGCGGGCGGAAGGAAGCCGAAAGATCATCAGTCGTCTATGTGGATTGGCGCTTAAGACTGGCAATGTCGATGAAGCGATCGATTTTTATGATGACTTTATGCAGATCGCGCCTAAGGATCCGAATCAGTATATTTTGAGATATAAGATTCTCCGTGCTCAGAGAGCGCCGATCGAACAGCAGATCGAGGCGTTGGAGGAATATAAAAAGTCCGAATATATTGAAGAGTGGGCATATGAACTGGCAAAACTGTATCAGGAAGCCGGGATGATAGCAGAATGCCTGGAAGAGTGTGACGATCTGATCCTTTGGTTCAGCGAAGGTCAGTATGTGTATAAGGCAATGGAACTGAAGATGCAGTACAAGCCGTTGACGCCGTCTCAGAAGGAAAAGTATGACAGACGTTATGAACGTGTTTCGGAAGAGACGGAAGAGATTCCTGATATCTTTTCTTATGCGGATGCGGATGAAACAGCGTCAGAGGAAGAAGACGTTCAGATTCGGGAGGAAGAACCGGAAGGCAAAGGGGAAGACCAGTCCTTAGCAGAGCAGGAAAGACCGAGAGTTCCGAGGGGAATGGAAGAACTTGTTCCGGAGATGATGCCGGAGACTTCTCCGGAAGGAGAGAGCGCGCTTGCGCCGGAGAGCAGGCCGGTGGAAGTGAATACAGAAGCGTGGGATGCAGAGGATATCGTTGAGGCAGAAGAGACCTTAATGGAGCAGGTGCAGGACGAGGATGCAGATTTGGCGTCGGAAACTATGCAGGAAACGGAGTCTGAGGAGGCGAAGGATATAGCGGAAGCCGGGGATTTTGCAGAAGCGGATGCTGCCGAAGCAGAGAATGCAGATCGGTCGGAAGAGATCGATCAGACAGAAGGAACTGATGAGGCGGAAGCTGAAAAAGGGTTAGATGTTTTGGAGACGACGGCAGAGCAGGAAGAAGAAAGACATTCCGCCAAAAAGAAACTTGGAGATACGATGCCGCTTGATGTTGCGTTGAGAAAATTGCTTCATCCGGAATTGGAAGAACTGACCGCGGATGATTTTCAGGATGAGACAGCGCCGATGGATTTTCATTTTGAAAAGGGAGATGCCGAAGACGAAGAGTCGGAATTTGACCTGACCGAGACGGGAGCGATGGACTTTGATTTCGAAGAGGAAGAAGATGAGGAGACAGAGTTTGATCTGACGGAAACGGGAGCGATGGATTTCGATTTCGAAGAGGAAGAAGATGAAGAGACAGAGTTTGATCTGACAGCGACAGGAGCGATGGATCTTGACTTTGATTTTTCTGATGAAGAAGACGCAGGATATAGTGGAAATTCAGATTTGGGGAATACATCACAGATTAAATTCCGTCCTGAACGGAAAGATGAGATTGACGGCGAGGAAGATCTCGCAGATTTGGAGCAAGCGATTGGAGAAATCGAGTCGGTTGCCGATATCGGTATGGTCAGCCGAATAAAAGAGGAAAAACGGCGGGCAGCAGAGGAAGCAGCCAAAGCAGAGGCGGAAGCAAAAGCGGCGGAAGAAGCGGCTAAAGCAGAGGCAGAAGCAAAAGCGGCAGAAGAAGCGGCTAAAGCAGAGGCAGAAGCAAAAGCGGCAGAAGATGCAATGAAGGAAGACGACCAGATTACAGGACAGATCAGTCTGGAGGATATTCTTTCGGAATTTGAAGGGAATACAGAGGAAGAGCCGGTTAAAGAGGGGGCGGATGCAGAGAATGCATCTGAAGTGAAACAAGAAGACATGGCAGATTCAACAGGGGACATAATAAAAGGGGACACTATGGAGACGAATAAGAAAACAACACCGATTTTACCACCGGATATTCAGCGTATGATTGATGAAATAGAGGGAGTTATTCCACCGGAGGAAGAAAAGAAGGAAGTAACGGGCGTACGTCTTAAGAGAAAAGAAGAACCAAGTGAGAATATGGGACAGGTTGCAGAAGATCTTAGGATGGACGATGAATTTGTCGATGATTTCGACGAAGACTATGACGAAGATTACTACGAGGAAGCGGAAGAAGTGATCGATGAAGCAGAGGATGAAGATTACTACGAGGAAGCGGAAGAGGTGATCGACGAAGCAGATGAAGATTACTACGAGGAAGCGGAAGAAGTGATCGACGAAGCAGATGAAGATTACTACGAGGAAGCGGAAGAAGTGATCGACGAAGCAGATGAAGATTACTATGAGGAAGCGGAAGAGGTGATCGACGAAGCAGAGGAAGATTACTACGAGGAAGCGGAAGAAGTGATCGACGAGGCAGAGGAAGATTACTACGAGGAAGCGGAAGAAGTGATCGACGAAGCAGAGGAAGATTACTACGAGGAAGCAGAAGAAGCGATCGACGAAGTGGATGGCGGAATAGAGATAGAGGATGAGTATTTCTTCGGTGAAGATGATGCGGAGGAGATTCAGGATATTGAAGAGGAATTTCAGGTGAATCCGGAGTATTCTGACGAGGAGGATGACCGAGAGATTCCGGATGATGATGAGCCAATCGATATTATGTCGGCGACAACACCGCTTAGCCGAAAAGAAACGGCAAAGCTGATCGCAACAGGAAAGACAGCGCCGATTCCGCTTGATGAGATTTCCGATGCGTTGTCGATGGATACCGGATTTGTCGTACATGGAAGATATGACCTTGAAACGCAGAGCGGTATCGGAACACGGGCAGGGCTTACAGAAGAGCAGAAGAAGTTATTCTCGTATTTTGTTCCGGTTCGGGGAATGAGCGAACAGCTTGTCGATGTGCTTGAGCAGGATAAGAATTGTACGAACAGAAAGGGAACTTCAAGAACGGGTAACTTGCTTATTATCGGAAATAAAGGAAACGGAAAAACGGTTCTTGCAGTGGATGTTGTAAAAGCGATCCAAAAACAGAGAAATATCCGTCAGGGTAAGGTTGCGATCGTGACAGGAGAGTCTTTGAATAAGAAGAAGATCGGCGACATTGTGGATAAGCTTTACGGCGGCGCTCT
>CAJLUP010000036.1 GCA_905209865.1 uncultured Lachnospiraceae bacterium | reverse complement strand
GAGTTTCATCGTTGTAAGCTGCCTTATAAGCCTTAACGAAGTCCTGTGTAGCCTGATCCTTTAAATCTGCTGCGAAAGGTGTTAAGAGCATAACGCCTTCTGCAAGTGAAGTATCGAAGTTCTTGATAGATGTAAGACCGTCAAGACCGTCACAACCGAAGAACTTGGGTGCGAAGCCTGCGTTCTTGCTCTGTGTGAGGATAAGAGAAGCCTGCTGATAGTAGATAGGAAGGAACACAAGCTCTGCGCCCTTGTTCTTGCAGTCAGCTATCTGAGCAGAGAAGTCTGTCTTGCTGTCTGCCGTAAATGCTTCTGCTGCCACAATATCAAGTCCCAGTGACTTTGCTTCTTCTGTAAATTTCTGATAAATACCTGAGGAATATGTATCAGAACTGTTATAAATGATCGCGATCTTATTCGCAAGTTTGTTCTCTGCAATATAATCAGCGGATGCTTTTCCCTGATCAGGATCTGAGAAACACATACGGAATGCATTATCATACTGAATGCTGTCTACCGCTGTTGCAGATGGTGTAAGCTGGAACATGCTGTCCGCATGTGTCTCTTCTACAACCGCTGTACACGGTGTTGAAGTTGTCGTTCCTACTAACATCTGCATTCCCCAGTCTTTCAACGTATTATACGCGTTCACTGATTTTTCAGAATCAGACTGGTCATCCTCAAACTTAAATTCAATCTGATATCCGTTGATACCGCCCGCTTCATTAATCTCATCAACTGCAAGCTGGATACCATTTTGTACCGCCATACCGTAAATTGCCGCGTCACCTGTCGTAGGTCCGATACCGCCGATCTTAAATGTATCTGCATCAGCAGATCCTTTGTCACTTCCGCCGCCGTTTCCGCAAGCCGCCATTGATACTGTCAGAGCCGATACAAGCGCGATACTTGCTGCTTTTTTCCACATTTTCATAACTAAAACTCCTCCTTGCTAACTTACTGTGTTACTATGGTAACTTGCCAAAGAAGTTTTGTCAAGAGAAAAAACAGATTGTGCTCTGTTTTTTATTTGTTTTTATATCTCTAAAATTCTTTCTTTTTTAAAATATGCTGACTGGACAGCCAGGAAACGATCGTAATCCCGATTGCTGCTCCTGCGATGATCAAAATGCCTCCCCAAATCCCCACTTTAGAAATAAGGGTAAAAATCTCTGCTTTTGTCTCTTCCGGCAATCGCTGAAAGCCCTTTACCGCAATCACTGCCACAATCGCCGTTCCACCGAACACGATCGGGATCGCAAAACGGCTTTTCTCTGCTTCGAATTTTAATTTCAACGGGATAAGAATCGCATTCATAGCAAGCATAATAGCTGCGTAAGCGCCATAAATCATAAGAATATCCGCATAACTTCCCTCTGATTCAAAAAATAATATCTGAACTGCTCCTACCAGCGCCCCAATTCCAAAAGAGAGTGCAACTAAAATAAATACAAATAAATATTTTTCATTCACATACTGTTTTCTCGTAATGGGAAGAGTAAACAAAAATGGATAGCCATTATCATATTCATCATAACTGATCGTACTTACCGTAAACATCGTGAAAATGAAAAATGCATATCCGACTGACATATAAACATTTTTCATCACGATTCCCATCGTCGCTCCTACAAATATAAGGATCAAAAATAATGACTTCCCGTTATTTTTCATCAGTTTTATATCTTTAATTAAAAGTCCTCTCACAGCGTTTCCCCTCCTATCATCATCGCAATCAATTCATCCAATGTGCCTTTTTCCACTACAACATTGGGATAATTCTCTATATAATATCGTTTTTCATTTGTCAGACAGGCATATCCATAATGCTCTTTCCTTATTTTCAATAAATATTTGCGGTCTATCTGATCAAATTGATTTTCATCTATCTTCAGCAGACCATATTGATTCAGAAGTACATCCGTCTCCTCATGTAATATAATTCTGCCTTCATGGATCATATAAATGTCATCGCATAAACCTTCCAAATCCGAAGAAATATGAGAACTGATCAAAATAGTTCTCTCTTCATCTTCTTCCATGTATTCTCTCAGAAGATTTAAAATACTTTCTCTTGCCATGACATCCAGACCTGCCGTCGGTTCATCAAGAAGAAGGAACTTTGCTTTATGGGTCAGCGCGCAAAGCACTTTCAGTTTTGCCTTCATTCCCGTTGAAAATTCTCTGATCGTTTTATTGAGCGGAACATCAAACCTGGCACACAGATCCAAAAAGTGTGAACGGTCAAACTCTTTGTAGAGTGACTCCAAAACCGGAACAATATCTTTCACCTTTAAATATCCGCTGAATCCCGAATCCGTCAAAACAATCCCCATCTTTGCCCGATCTTCCACTGTCAGATCCGACGGGTTTTTTCCGAATATGGATACCTCTCCGCTGTCCGCCTGTATAAGACCGAGAAGCGCTTTAAATGTTGTACTCTTCCCTGCTCCGTTTTCACCGACAAGCGCCGTAATATATCCTCTCTTCACCTGCATCGAACAGTTCAGTTCGAAATTATTATACTTCTTTTGTAATTTATTAATTTCCAGCATCGTCTACTCCTCCATGATCAACTCTAACATTTCTCTGATCTGATCGTCTTCCAAGCCACATCCCCGCGCTTTTTCAACCACTTTTTCCAGATCACTTTCCACTTCCCGTTTCAATTCTTCCAAAATACGCTCCTTATTCGAAGCTGTCACATAACTCCCCTTTCCGTGAACTGTCACTGTAAACCCTTCCTGTTCAAGATTGTCATATGCTTTCTTTACAGTAAGAGCGCTGATCTTCAGCTCCTTTGCAAGCGTCCGCACGGAAGGAAGCGCGTCATTCTCTTTCAGATCTCCGCCTGTGATAAGCGATTTGATCTGATCCATAATCTGCTCATAAATCGGTATCATCGATGAACTGTTTATTATAATCTTCATATGTTTCCTCCTCTTTATAAACAGTATATAACAGTATTTAACTGTTGTCAACTGTTATATACTGTTTGTTTTAAAATAATTATAATTGTTCAGATATAACAATCCAAATCAGATATTTTATACGCAAAAAAGGCGAAACCGATCGTTTTTCAACTATCGATTCCACCTTCAGTCCTTTTATTACAAATAATGTATTTTCTTCCCGAATTATCGTTCCATCATACTGATTGATTCGATCCCGACACTTCCTCCGCGGACAACTTCAATCGTTTTAAACTCTTCTTTCATCAGTTTCACAACTGCATCATTTTTCGTAGCAGTCTGAACAAACTCAACAAGAACGCTGTCTTTCCCGTAATCAATCACTTTTGCTTTAAACGTCTCTGCGATCTGGAACACTTCGACTTTATCTTCAGGAGTACATTTAAATACTTTGACATATAAAATTTCTTTCATACGCACAAAGATATCTGTAAAATCAATCACCTTGATCACTTCGACCATTCGGTTCAACTGCTTTTTGATCTGTTCAAATGTTTCGTCATCGCTGACCGTTGCGATCGTCATTCGCGATACAGTCGGATCTTCTGTCGTTCCAACAGTCAGGCTGTCCAGGTTATACGTTTTTCCTGAAAAAAGCCCTGTAATTTTAGAAAGTACGCCGACCTGATTTTCAACATAAAGAGAAATCCATCTTTTTTTCATTTTATTTTCCATTCTCACGCGCTCCTTTCTAACATTCCACGATCATCTCTTCCAATGTACCGCCCGGTTTTATCATCGGATAAACCATCTCCTCCGGATCGATAATAAACTCGATCAGAGTCGGCGTATGTGTATTCTTCTTCGCCTCTTCAAAAGCTTCCTTAATCTCTTCTTTCTTTGTCACACGGATTCCTTTCGCTCCGTAGCTCTCTGCCAAACGCACGAAATCCGGTGTGTATTCCGGCATCTCTTCTCCGTTCGTTCTTCGGAACAACGCCCCTGAACGCAGATTCGTCATTCCGTAGCGCTTCCCATAAAACAGTTTCTGCCACTGACGAACCATGCCGAGATACTCATTGTTAAACACACAAAGGATCAACGGAAGTTCTTCCAAAACAGCAGTCGCAAATTCCTGAATATTCATCTGCATTCCGCCGTCCCCGGAGATTGCGATCACGGTTCTGTCTGGATTTCCGATCTTCGCACCGATGGCAGCCGGAAAGCCATATCCCATCGTTCCAAGTCCACCGGATGTAACAAGCTGTTTCTTTTCCGTTATTTCTGCATACTGTGTCACAAACATCTGATGCTGTCCTACATCTGTCGTAATGATCGCTTCATCAAACTGTCTGTTCATCTCTTCAATAATATCTTTCGGTCCGATCGATCCATGAACTTTCATTGTAAGAGGATGTTCTTCTTTCCATTCTGCGATCTGCTCCAGCCATGACTGTGTATCACATGCTTCCACATACTCTCTCATCTTCGTTACCGCTTCTTTTGCATCGGCAACGATCGGCACATGAACATGAATATTTCTCGAAATAGATGCTGTATCGATATCTATATGCACAATCTGTGCATTCGGCGCAAATTCATGAAGCTTTCCTGTGATCCGATCGTTAAAACGAGTACCGATAGAAAACAGAAGATCACATTCACTCACTGCCATATTCGCGGCATACGCTCCATGCATTCCGAGGTTTCCAATAAACAGCGGGTGATTCGTCGGAATCGCCCCTCTTCCCATAATTGTCGTAACAACCGGAACCTTTGTAATATCAACCACTTCTGTAAACGCCTTGTTCGCTCTTGCAATATTCACGCCGCCTCCTGCAAGAAACAGGGGCTTTTTCGCCTTATTCAACATCTTCAGCGCACGTTTGAGCTGTCCCATATGTACGCTTGTATTCGGCTTATATCCGCGGATATTCACTGCTTTTGGATATTCCGGACTTCCAAGTTCCGCCATCACATCTTTCGGCAGGTCGATCAGCACGGGGCCGGGTCTTCCCGTCCGTGCAATATAAAATGCTTCCTTAATAATCCTTCCGAGATCTTCCCTCTTGCTCACCGTCACACCATACTTCGTAATACTGCGTGTGATCCCGACAATATCCACTTCCTGGAACGCATCATTTCCGATCAAATGACGGGCCACCTGCCCTGTAAAACAAACTAACGGCACACTGTCATAGTTCGCCGTCGCCAGTCCTGTAACAAGATTCGTCGCTCCCGGGCCGCTCGTCACAAGACAAACGCCTACTTTCCCTGTTGTACGTGCATAAGCATCCGCAGCATGTACAAGAGCCTGCTCATGCCTCGGCAAGATTACCTTAATCTCATCCTGCCTGTATAACTCATCACTAATGTCGATCGTGCATGCTCCCGGATATCCGAAAATCGTATCGACTCCTTCTTCTTTTAATGCTCTTACGAGCAGCTTATTTCCTGTAATCTGTCTCAAAATCTTACCTCCTCAAAACAAAGGTCTGTTTCTCATACTCTCATCACTTGAAAGAAAACAACATCTCCGAATCCACGCCTCTATCCCGGCATCTCTTCGTCTTATTATGAATAATATAAGAGAAATCTTAAACAATATGATACTTTGTATCAAGCCTCTTGTCAATTTCTTATGCTTGATCTTTTTTATCTATGGCATACTTATCTGCGCCGTACCGCTCCGACTATGGAATAAACTGCAAGAGCCGCGGCATTTACCATCACGACGCTGGCTCCTGCCGGAGTTGCCCATACATAAGAAACCGCGATCCCTACAATAAGACATACAACCGAAATAACAGCAGAATTTAGGATCACTGTTCGAAAAGTCCTGCACACACGCATGGAGGTAAGCGCCGGAAAGATAATCAGACTTGAGATCAGAAGGGCTCCCATCATCCTCATCCCAAGCACGATCGTCACCGCCGTCAGCACAGCAATCATCGTATTGTACAAATTTGCTTTTACTCCGGTTGCCTGTGCAAAAGTTTCATCAAACGTAACCGCAAAAATCTTATTATAAAAAAAGAAATAAAGGATCAAAACAATGCCTGCCAGCACAACACTAAGCCGTACATCTTCTTCACTCATCGCCAGAATACTTCCAAACATATAGTTGTACACATCGGTATTCATTCCGGTCGTCATCGAAATAACCATCACTCCAAGTGCAAGAGACGTCGTCGATATAAGAGCGATCGCTGCGTCACCTTTCATTTTCCCCGTTCCCTTTATCCGAAGGATCAAAACAGCGGCAAGCACAACAACCGGAATCGCCACAGAAAGAGGCGCCGCCTGAAACGCCGTTGCAACAGCAAGCGCTCCGAACCCTACATGAGACAATCCATCCCCTATCATGGAATATTGTTTCAGCACGAGGCTGACGCCAAGCAAGGCGGCACAAAGCGCAACCAAAGAACCGACAACAAACGCCCGCACCATAAAAGGATAAGAAAACATCTCCACGATCATATCAAACATGTTCTTCACCTCCGAGAAATTTTCTTCCGATCCGGCTTTTTCGGTATTCTTCTGCCGTCCCGAAAAATTTGGCGCTCTCCTGCAAATGCAGAATATGACTTGCATTTTCTACAGCCGTTTCGATATCATGGGACACCATCACAACCGCGATTTTGGAGTCGCGATTGATTTTTCTGATCAATTCATAAAATTCACCTGTCACGATAGGATCGAGTCCCGTCACCGGCTCGTCAAGCAAAAGAAGACTTTTTGTAGCGCAAAGCGCTCTTGCAAGAAGCGCTCTTTGCTGCTGTCCGCCGGAAAGATCCCGAAAACACTGCCTCGCCAGTCCTTTAATCCCAAGCATTTCCATCTTCTCCAGCGCAGCCGCTTTATCTTCTTTTGTATAAAACGGCTTCCATCCTCGGCTGTTCAGTCTTCCTGACAAAACAACTTCATAAACGCTTGCCGGAAAACCTTTCTGTGTTTCGCTTTTCTGCGGAAGATATCCGATTTCATTTTTCTTCAGGCCATCGCCGTAGACAATCTGTCCGTGCTCCACACTTTTAAGTCCAAGTAAACTTTTGACAAGAGTACTCTTCCCTGATCCATTCTCCCCGACAATACAAAGATAATCTCCTCTGTCGATCGAAAAGCTCAATTCCTTCACAACGGTCTGTCCCTCATATCCTATAGAAACTTTTTCGCACGTTATCAACGCCATCAGTTCAAAACCTCCTTTAACGTCTCTACGTTCTTTTCCATCATTGTAAGGTATGTCTCACCTTTTTCAAAATCTTCTGCCGAAAGATTATGACAGCTATAGAACACTTTAACTTCCGTGCCGGACGCTTCGGCAATAGCATTCGCAATATCTGCATTGCTCAATTCCATCTTCAGGATCACCGGAACTTTTTCAGATTTTGCCTTTTCGATCAAAAACACCATTGTAGCCGCGCTCGGTTCTGTATCCCCCGCACACCCCGGAAACGCCGCATAATATTCCAAACCATATTCTTCTGCAAAATATCGAAACGGAAAACGATCTCCGAATATTAATAAGTTTCTTTTTGATTGTCCGACAACTTCTCTTATCTCTTCATCCAACTTTAAAAGTTCCGCCTGATACCGCTTTGCGTTCGCCTCATATATCGCTTTATTTTCGGCATCCTTCTGCACGAGAACCTGCTTGATCTTCTCTGCGATCAAAGAAGCATTCACCGGAGATGTCCATACATGTTCGTCAATCTCATGAACAGATTCCTCTTCCCCGTCAGTTTCATCAGACGTTTCGTCATGTGCGTCATGCGCGTCATGATGCGATTCTCCTGCCGGCTCTTTCATTCCTTCCACATGTTCTTCTTCCACTGTTTCAACACAGTCCAGAAGTTTGATCGTCACCCGGTCACTTTTCGGCATAGAACTTAAAATATCTTCAATCCATACGTCATTCTCCCCACCTACATAAAGAAACACATCGCTGTTTTCAATCGCGATCATGTCTTGCGGCGTAGGTTCATAAGAATGACTTTCCTCTCCGGGTTTTAAGAGCATTTTAAGATCTACATAATCTCCGGCGATCTCTCGCACAAAATCATACGGTGGAAAAATTGTCGTCACAACGCGAAGACGTTTCTCGCCGTCTTCTTGTTGTCCTTCCCCGCTCTTTCCTCCGCCATTATCCGTTCCGCTTCCCGCACATCCCTGCACAAGAACAGCAAAGCACAGGACGAGAACTGCCAGTCCCCGCCTGCGCCGCATTTTTTTCTTAACATCTTTCATATGTTGTAAAACGAAATTCCAGATCAAAACAAGTCTGCTCCTCACTTTCCTGCGTCATCTTCCACTCACTCATCTCATCAAGATTCGGGAAAAAAGTATCCGCCTGAAACCCACGCTCAACTTTTGTCACATAAACTTTATCGCAGTGCGAAAGCATCATTTTGTAAACGCTTTCCCCGCCGATAATATAAACCCGATCCGTATCGTATTTTTCAAGTTCTCTCATCAGTTCTTCTTCATTATGCACAGTTGCTGCATCTTTCACCTGATAATTCTTATCTCGCGTAAGTACGATATTTGTCCTGTTTTTAAGCGGCATTCCATTCGGGAAACTTTCCAGTGTCTTACGACCCATAACAATGACATTTCCAGTCGTAGTTTCTCTAAAAAACTTCATATCTGATGGAATACTTACAAGAAGTTTGTTCTTATATCCGATTCCCCAATTTTTATCGGCACATACGATCGCTCTCATATACAGCTTGCTCCTTTCTTATCTCGACTCTTTTTAATCTATATACTCTGTACAATCTGTCTATTGTCTTGTTCTACATCCTCATCCGGTCTTCTTGTCCCGTTCCTCTTCTTAATCTGTCCGTCTTCTTATCTTTTATGTTTTCTTATCCTGTCTGCCTTCTTATTCTGCCGTTTTTCAAAGCTACACCGCGATCGGAATATTTTTAATCTGCGGATGTGTCTCATAACCATCCAATCTGACATCATCCGGTGTAAAGTCATAAAAATCCGTAACATCCGGATTCAGCCAAAACGTCGGCGCCGGAAGAGGTTCTCTGGAAATAAGCTCTTCGATCATCGGAACATGGCGATCATAAATATGTGCATCTGCAATGACATGTACGAATTCTCCTGCCTTCATCCCGCATACTTGCGCAAGCATATGAACAAGTGCCGCATATTGGCATACATTCCAGTTGTTTGCCGCGAGCACATCCTGAGACCGTTGATTTAATATACCGTTCAGAGTCAGTTTATCGCTGTCCTTTTCTTTCGTTACATTAAACGTCATACTGTACGCACATGGATAAAGATTCATCTCATGCAGATCACTGTGCACATAAATATTCGTCATAATACGCCTGCTGTACGGATTATTTTTCAGATCAAAGATCACCCGATCCGTCTGATCCATCAGCCCTTCCTTATACTCATGTTTCACGCCCATCTGATAGCCATACGCTTTTCCGATGGATCCCGTTTCATCCGCCCAGCTATCCCATATATGACTCTTCAATTCATTTACATTATTTGATTTTTTCTGCCAGATCCAGAGCAGCTCGTCCACACAGCTTTTAATCGCCGTGCGGCGCAATGTCAGCGCCGGAAATTCTTTTGACAGATCATAGCGATTTACAACCCCGAACTTCTTGATCGTATATGCAGACGTTCCGTCTTCCCATACCGGACGCACTTTTTCTCCTTCTGTACTCGTGCCGTTATCAATGATATCCCGACACATATCAATAAAGACTTTATCCGCGTAACTCATATCCGCTCTCCTTTTACCGTTATTTTCCTGTGATTCTGCCCCTCATCTATCTGTATCTTACGGCTCTGCTATATTATTCAAAACTTTATCCAAGTTTTTTCTAAGCGCCTCAATCTCGCGCTTTGTCATGCCCCGCGTCAGTTCTCTGTCCAGCTTACGTCTGTCAGTTTCCATTTTTCTTCTGATATCATAAGCCTTTTCCGTAAGATAGATCGTCTTTTTCCTTTTATCATTCGCATTCGGCACACAGAAAATATATCCTTTTTCATCTAAACGTTTCAATATTCCTGTCACGGTCGGATTTTTCAGATTCAGATTTTTCTCTACATCTCTCTGACTCACTTCTTCCTTGCTTGTACGAAACAAATAATCAAGTACTGCACACTGGGATGATGTAATACCGATATTTTTCAACCGTTCATTAAGATCTTTTTCATATACATTATTGATCTGTTTTATAACAAAACCGATCGGCAGACTCCGCTTTTCCATCTGTACTCCTTATCCGACATTCCAAACCTTCCGCAAGATCTTCCCCGGTCAAGACGTAAGATCTGCTTTATCAATACTCTCTGATCACGCTGCTCACTTCAAAAATACTTTTCATTTCTTTCAGTTCACGCAGCGCGCTTTCCATGTGTTTTTCCTTTACTTTTTCTGTTACGATGACAAGTTCCGCTCTGTCCGTCTCTGCGTTTTTCTGCACGACTCTCGCAATACTTACTTTATGTTCTCCAAACACTTTGGCGATCTGTGCCAATACGCCAGGGCAGTTTTCCACCTGCATTCTCAGGAAAAATTTATTCTTCACATCTCCGAAATCTTTTACTGCAAGTTCCCGATAACATGTACAACTGATTCTTCCGCTGCAGCCATACTCAATATTTCTCGCCTCATCGATCACATCTCCTACAACTGCACTTGCCGTCGGCATCTCTCCTGCGCCTCTTCCGTAAAACATTGCGTCGTCTACCGCATCTCCATGGATAAACACTGCATTAAAAGAATCTCTTACAGATGCAAGCGGATGATCTTTCGCGATCATAACCGGATATACCCCGACTTCGATTCCTTCCGGTGTATTTCCCGCCACGCCAAGCAGCTTGATCACACTGTCAAATTCTCTTGCATAAGCGATGTCTGCCGCTGTAATCTTCGTAATTCCTTCCGTATACACATCTGCAAACACAACTCTTGAGTGAAACGCGATGGAAGCCATGATCGCCATCTTTCTTCCGGCATCCAGTCCTTCTACATCTGCCGTAGGATCTGCCTCCGCATAACCGAGTTCCTGTGCCTTTTTCAAAGCATCGGCGAACTCCATGCCGTCCTCAAACATTTTCGTTAAAATATAGTTCGTCGTTCCGTTCACAATTCCAAGTACATCTGTCAGCTCATTTCCTGCAAGACACTGTTTCAGCGGACGAATGATCGGAATACCTCCTGCCACAGCCGCCTCAAACAGAAAATCTTTCCCTGCTGCCTGCGCCGTATCAAAAATCTCTTTTCCTTCTTCCGCGATCAGATCCTTATTCGCAGACACAACATTTTTCCCAGCCTTCAACGCTTCCAAAATCATTGTTTTTGCCGGCTCGATCCCGCCGATCACCTCGACAACAATCTCAATTTCATCGTCTTCTATAATCTCTTTCCAATTATCAGTAAGAAGCGTTTCATCTACTCCTTCTCTTTTTTTATTTTTATTATGGACAAGAATCTTTTTGATCTCCACCTGTGCTCCGACCGTTTGAGTCATCGTATCCGCACGCCTCTGAAGAAGCTTGTACACACCCATTCCGACAGTTCCAAGTCCGAGAAGTCCTACTTTTATTTTCCGCATATTGAAACCTCACTTTTCTTTTTTATTTTCTGACCATTGTGATTTCTAAGATACATGTTATTTATTATACTTGGAAAGAGAGAAATTGTAAAAGACTTTTTAATGTTTGTGATATAATGCAAAAAGCACTCGCATCTCTTCTGAGATATCAAGTGCTTCTTAAGAGCGACAGACGGGGTTCGAACCCGCGACCCCGACCTTGGCAAGGTCGTACTCTACCAGCTGAGCCACTGTCGCGTTTTTTATTCTGTTCCGTCAACCGGAACAATACATACTATACTACGATCCCAAAGAAATGTCAACAACTTTTTTAATTTTTTTCAATTTTTTCAATTTCACTTTCAATTTATTCAATTCACTCTCTTTAAAACCTTTTCAGGAAGTTTTCACATTGCGTCCTATCGGCTTCAATGCTATACTTTCTATGTACTGCTTTAGTATGTACTATTTTAGAAAGGAGCTGTCTCGTTATGAAATTCATATATCCTGCGGTCTTCCGCAAAAATGAAAACGGCGGATACAACGCCTTTTTCCCTGATCTTGAATGCTGCGAAGCGACAGGCGATACGCTCGACGATGCGATCGACAACGCCAATGAAGCAGCCCGCAACTGGATCATGGTAGAATTCGAAGAGGAAAACCCTGTCTTCCCTTATGTTTCTGACATCAGTGATATTGAGACGGAAGCAGATGATATCGTCCGCAATATTTCTGTAAACATCCGCTTCTATGAAGGCTGGGATGAATAACGAAACCTGAAGGAACTTTGAATCTTTCTAAGTTTCTTCCTATAGAAAGAAAAGAACCCCTCCGCTATATGCCTCCTTGTCTTTTGACCGGTGTATAGCGAAGGGGTTTTTATCTTAGATCTGACGAAGTCTACTCTTCTGTTTCCGAAGTTGTCTCAAGACCAAGTTCATTCAACTGTTTCACATCAACCACACTTGGAGCTTCTGTCATCAGACAGGACGCATCTTTCACCTTCGGGAATGCGATCACATCACGGATGCTGTCCTGTTTTGCCATCAGCATCACAAGACGATCTAATCCATACGCAAGTCCTGCGTGAGGCGGAACGCCGTATTTAAATGCATCCAAAAGGAATCCGAACTGGCTGTATGCCTGTTCTTTTGTAAATCCAAGCACTTCAAACATCTTCTCCTGAATGTCATCCTGGAAAATTCTGACGCTTCCTCCGCCGATCTCATTTCCATTCAAGACGATATCATATGCTTTCGCGCGTACTTTTCCCGGCTCGCTGTCGATCAACGGAAGATCCTCTTCCATCGGCATCGTAAACGGATGATGCATCGCTACATAGCGGTTCTGTTCCTCGCTCCACTCAAGAAGCGGGAATTCTGTGATCCATACGAAGCGGAATTCATTTTTATCAAGCAGTTCAAGCTGTTTTGCCAATTCCACACGAAGC
This sequence comes from uncultured Lachnospiraceae bacterium, assembly GCA_905209865.1. Lineage (GTDB taxonomy): Bacteria > Bacillota > Clostridia > Lachnospirales > Lachnospiraceae > Mediterraneibacter. Next base: position 1,951 of record CAJLUP010000036.1, on the reverse strand, counting down.
GCGCCAAGACTATCCCATACAACTTTATTCTTATCTGCCGCAAAAAGCAGTAAATCGCCGGCTTCTCCGCCCATTGCTTTGATCAGCGCAGCCATCTCTTCTTCTGTCATGAATTTTGCAAAAGAAGATTTGATGCTTCCGTCTTCCTGGATCGCAATATAGGCGAGTCCTTTTGCGCCGTAATCTTTCACAAACGCTGTCAGTTTGTCGATCTTCTTTCTTGGCATCGCGCCCTGACCTTTTGCATTAATACCACGCACGCTTCCGCCATTTTCAACCGCTCCTGTAAATACAGAGAAACCACAGTTTTTCACAACGTCTGTCACATCTGTAAGTTCCATACCGAAACGAAGATCCGGTTTATCAGAACCGAAACGATCCATTGCTTCCTGCCATGTCATTCTCTGGATCGGAAGGGGTACTTCTACACCAAGAACTTCTTTGAATATTCTTGCAAGATAACGTTCATTTACATCGATCACTTCATCAACATCAACAAAAGAAAGCTCCATATCGATCTGTGTAAACTCCGGCTGTCTGTCCGCACGGAGATCTTCATCGCGGAAACATCTCGCGATCTGGATATAGCGATCAAATCCTGAACACATTAAAAGCTGTTTATACAGCTGCGGAGACTGAGGAAGTCCGTAAAAATTCCCCGGATGTACACGGCTCGGCACAAGATAGTCTCTCGCTCCTTCCGGCGTACTTTTTCCAAGCATCGGAGTCTCCACTTCAAGAAATCCTTCTTCAGAGAAAAACTGTCTCGTCAGCGTCATCACCTGACTTTTCATCATCAGATTTCTCTGCAGATCCGCTCTTCTAAGGTCAAGGTAACGATATTTTAAACGCACCTCTTCTTTTGTCTTAGAATTTTCTTCAATCGGAAACGGCGGTGTCAGTGCCTCGGAAAGAATTCGAAGCTCACTTGGAATCACCTCGATCTCTCCTGTCGCGATCTTATCATTTACTGCTCCTGAACGTTTCGCTACTTCTCCGACGATCGCAACTACATATTCCGAGCGAAGTCCTGCTGCCTTCTCAATCAGCGCCGCATCCGTCTTTCCTTCTTCACATACGACCTGAATGATACCGGAACGGTCTCTCACATCGATAAACACAAGTCCGCCTTTATTTCTGTTCTTCTGGACCCATCCCATGATCGTTACTTTTTCTCCTGCGTTTGCGGCAGACAATTCCCCGCATCTGTGGGTTCTCTTAAGCCCCTGCATTGATTCAGCCATTGTACACCTCCGTAATATCTGTATATCCCTGTTCTGCAAGCTGTTCCTTTTGGAACTTCTTATTTTTCTTCATATTTACTATCATTACCTGCTTACCGGACTCACGCGCTTCACGCGCTTCTTTCAGCACCTCGAGAAGTTTCTCCTGCGGAAGTTTTTTCTCGATCAGAAATGCTTTTTTCGGTTTGCTCGTCGGAACTTTATATCCGCGTTCCAAAAGCAGCATGACGATCCGTTCAAATCCGATAGAAAATCCGACCGCAGGCGTATCCTGCCCGGTGAATTTTCCGATCATCTTATCATAACGTCCGCCGCCTCCGACACTTCCTCCGAATTCATCCATAGATATCTCAAAAATCGTTCCTGTATAGTAAGACATTCCCCGCACAAGCGTCGGATCGAAGCTCATCTTAAACTCTGCTTCTTTCTGACTCTCCACGCTCGTAATGATCATTTCCAGCGAATCCGCCGCTTCAGGCGCAAGATAGCCTTGTAATTTTTCTTTGCAGAGACGGACGCCTTCCACATCATTCGTAATCTCTTCAAAAAGCGCGAGGTATTTTTCCACCGATTCTTCCGCATATCCGTTTCCTTTCAGCTCTTCCGCCACGCCGTCCAGTCCGATCTTGTCCATCTTGTCGAGCGTAATAAACACACTGTCATAATCTTCTTCCTGAAATCCGCTGTATGCTGCCATTGCCTTCAAA
>CAJLUP010000035.1 GCA_905209865.1 uncultured Lachnospiraceae bacterium | reverse complement strand
ATCTTCACCGGAAGTGCCAATAGGCACATTCCGGGATTGTAAGCGGTCGTCAAGGTCTCGGGCAAACCTAAACTTTGGCTCGTCTCCATTGCAAAAAAGTGTGTACAGAAACCGGACTGCCGGCATTCGCGACTCCTTGATTTCTGTACACAAATTCTTCTTAGCAGATTAAAAATCTACTTCTTCATTTTAGGTTCGAAAATAAATGATGCAATATATCCAAAGATCAGCGCTGCTGAAATACCAACGGCGCTGGCTTGGAAACCTCCCATAAACACTCCCATAAATCCATATTGATCCACTGCTTCTTTCACCCCTTGCCAAAGCACATTTCCGAAGCCCGGAAGCGGAACACTTGCCCCGGCTCCCGCAAGTTTTTGAAATGGGTCATACACTCCGCAAAATCCGAGCACAGCCCCGGCGCATACCAAAAGAACCATCACTCTTCCTGGCATTAATTTTGTTCGGTCCAATAAAATTTGTACAACGGCACAGATAAGTCCGCCTACAACAAATGCTTTTACATAATCCACTTTATTTCACCTCTTCCTCTTTTATATATTTTTATATATTATCCGCATATTCTATATAAGCTTTCCTTTGTGCATTTTCTGCACACTTCACATCTGCCTTTTGTGATACTTCATATCCGGCATCTATTTTATATTTTGCACATTATGCGTCACTTTCCAAAACGATTCCATGCGCAATTCCGGGTACGCTTGCACCTTCATTAAAACTGACTGTAGACATAAGCGCTCCAGTCGGAACAAACAATACTCTTTTCCACTCTCCACTCTCTAATTTCGGAAGTACATAAGATGCCAACGTTACAGCGGCACAGCCGCAGCCGCTTCCGCCTGCATGGGTATCCTGCCGCTCTTTATCAAAAATCGTCATACCGCAGTCCATGTGCTTTTCACAAATGTCATACCCTTTTTCTCTAATGAGATCAAAAAGAATCGTTCTTCCGATACTTCCCAAATCCCCTGTAATGATCCGATCATAGTCTTTTTCTTTTCTATCTAAATCCTGAAAATTCTGAACGATCGTATCCATTGCTGCCGGCGCCATACACGCCCCCATATTCTGTGAATCTTTTAATCCATAATCGACGATTTTCCCTACAGTAACGCCTGTAATACGAATGTGGGAAAAATACGGCTGCATCTGATTTTTTTGATATTCCTCTGCTGATCGTACGAGAAATGCGCCGCTTCCCGTCACTGTCCAATGAGAGGAAAGTGGTCTTTGATTTGCATACCCTAACGGAAAACGAAACTCTTTTTCCGCACTTCCAAAATGACTTGATGTAACAGCAAGCATCGTGCCTCCATATCCTGCGGCAGCGCTCATCGATGCAAGCGCAAGCGCTTCTCCCGAAGTAGAACATGCTCCATACAATCCGAACATCGGAATCTGAAGCGCCTCCACTCCCATAGCAGTTGCAATTCCCTGTCTCAGCAGATCGCCTCCAAAAAGATATCTGATCTCTTTTAAATCCATATGTGCTTTTCCTGCTGCAAGAACACAGGCTTCTTTCTGCATGTTGCTTTCCGCTTCTTCCCATGTCTGCGCGCCAAACAGATCATCTTCATTCGTTACATCAAATAATTTTCCGATTGGTCCTTCCGCCTCTTTGCTCCCTGCAACAGATGCTGCACTGATAAGATACGGAGCTTCCCGAAACAAAAGACTCTGCGCCCCTTTTACCTGATCCATAATTTTTCCTTTCCATTGCTTATATTTTTATTTGCAATTTTATTTGTATAATTCTTTATCATCCGCACATTTGGCAAAAATATTATAAATTTCTATACATATTTGAAAAATCATTTCAAATACTAATGGAAAAGAAACGAACACAAGGAGTTGATTTCATCTATGGATAAAATCCAAAAACTGAAACGAGAAAAACAATATGAACAATATGTAAAAGAAAAAACGCCCCGGCACAATCTTTTCATAAATATGTGCAAAGCGTTTTTCCTGGGCGGTCTGATCTGTCTGATCGGCCAGATCATCTACCACTATTTTGAGTTACAGAAATTATCGCCTGATGAATGCAGCCGATGGACATCTCTGTCACTCATCTTCTTAAGTATTTTATTTACCGGAACCGGAATCTATCAAAAATTTGCAACATGGGGAGGCGCAGGAGCTCTTGTACCGATCACCGGATTCGCCAATTCTGTTGCCGCCCCGGCTATCGAATATAAGAAAGAAGGTCAGGTGTTCGGAATCGGGTGTAAGATCTTCACCATTGCCGGCCCAGTCATTCTATACGGAATTTTTACAAGCTGGGGACTTGGTTTGATCTACTGGATCGGAACATTGTTCAAATAGGAACCGCTTCCTGTCTGTATCTTTTATTCGCTACCGTCTCATCCGCCCGTATACTCTTGTCATTCGCGCCATTTCCTGAACTGTCTCTTCGTCCGGAGTTCCTGTCTTCATCCTCCACTCCCAATTTCCACCGAGAGTAGATGGCGTATTAATGCGGGCGCTGCTTCCCAGCCCCAGATAATCCTGCATCGGAACGATGCACAGATCTGCCACGCTTCCCATCGCCATAGCAATAAAATCTTCTGCGAGCGTGTCTTCATCAAGACGGGGCTTATACATATATTCTTTGGCAAACTGCCGCGTTGATTTCCCTGCCGTATGATACCAGCCTTTTGTTGTATCGTTATCATGAGTTCCTGTATACACGACACAATTTCTAGGATAAGTATGTGGAAGATAGTTTGATTCCTCTCTTGAGTCAAATGCGAACTGAAGCACTTTCATCCCCGGAAATCCACTGTCTTTCAAAAGCTGCATTACGCTGGGTGTAAGGAATCCAAGATCTTCCGCAATAATCCGCTTTCCGCCGATTTTTGCTTCTACTGCCTGAAACAGTTCAAGTCCGGGACCGGGCAGCCATCTTCCGTTCACTGCCGTTTTTTCTCCATAAGGCACTGCATAATATTCATCAAACCCACGGAAGTGATCGATCCGTACAACATCATACAGCCGGAAACAATGTTCAATCCTGCGGATCCACCATTCATATCCGGTTCTTTTATGATAATCCCAGTCATAGAGCGGATTGCCCCACAACTGACCTGTCTCGGAAAATCCATCCGGCGGACATCCCGCCACATCAATCGGTTCAAGAGCATCGTTAAAACAAAACATCTTTGGAGCCGCCCATGTATCCGCACTGTCAAATGCAACATAGATCGGAATATCTCCGATGATCTCTACCCCATTTTGGTCTGCATAAGAACGAAGATGTTTCCATTGCCTGTCAAATTCATATTGCTGAAACTTATAAAAAGCAATCTCCCGCGACAGTTCTTCTCTCACCTTTCCGAGTGCCTCAGGATCTCTGTGTTTCAACGGCTCATCCCATTCACTCCAGCTTACTCCGCCGTTTCTGTCTTTGATTGCCATATACAGGCTGTAATCTTCCAGCCAAAACTCATTCTCAGAAACAAATGCACGATATTCATCATTTTCCCAAAAACGTGAAAAGGCTTTTTCAAGTATCCGAAACCGTGTTTTATATATTTTTTCATAATCAATCGTGTCTTCCCGATCTCCCATGCAGTCGCATTCACACTCCTGCACTGTCAGAAGTCCTTCCCCGATCAGCGCTTCAAGATCGATAAAATACGGATTCCCCGCAAATGTGGAGAAAGACTGATACGGGGAATCTCCGTATCCGGTCGGACCTAACGGAAGGATCTGCCAATAACTCTGCCCCGCCGCCTTCAGCCTGTCGACAAATTCATATGCCTCTTTTGAAAAACATCCGATCCCATATTTCGACGGCAGCGAAAATATAGGGAGCAGCACACCGCTTGCTCGTTCCATAATCATCCCCCTTTTTCAGTATGATCTTTTGTCCTCTGCTTATATTGCTCTTATAATCTGCTTTATAATTTCATTTATAAGCAGCGATATCTTTTTTATGACTTATTTTAACTTCCAGATATCTTTGTTATATTCTTCAATCGTTCGATCCGACGAGAAGTATCCCGCTTCTGCAATGTTTACAAGCATCTTTTTTGCCCATTCTTTTTGATCTTTATATGCGGACAGGGCTCTTTCTTTCGCCTTTTTATATGCATCAAAATCAAGCAGCGTCATAAACCAGTCTTTTTCGATCAGTTCTTTTTGCAGCCGCTCTAAACTTTCTTCACATCCGATTTTCATCATCTGTTTTCCTGTGATAAAATCAACTGCCGCTTTGATCTTCGGATTCTTTTTATAATAATCTTTCGCTGAATAATCTGCTTTTTTATAATGTTCAATGACTTCGTCGCTGGATGCGCCGAACACGAAAATATTCTCGTCTCCTACAAGCTCATGTATCTCCACATTTGCCCCGTCATCTGTACCGAGAGTCACAGCGCCGTTCAGCATAAACTTCATATTTCCCGTACCGCTCGCCTCTTTTGACGCAAGAGAGATCTGCTCAGATATATCACATGCCGGAATCAGTTTTCCTGCCTTCGTCACATTATAATTTTCCACCATAACAACTTTCAGATAAGGACTTACTTCAGGATCATTGTTAATGATCTCCTGCAAACAGAGGATCAGATGAATGATATCCTTTGCGATCACATATGCCGGAGCTGCTTTTGCCCCGAAAATTGCTGTGATCGGAGTCTTCGGAGTCACGCCTTTTTTGATTTCTAAATATTTATCAATAATATACAGTGCATTTAACTGCTGCCGTTTATATTCATGAAGACGTTTCACCTGTATATCAAAAATCGTATCGGAGTCGATCTCAATTCCCTGTGTCTCTTTCAGATAAGCAGCAAGTTCTCGCTTATTTTCTTTTTTAATTTCTAAAAGACGCTTCAAAACAGTCTCATCATCTTTATATTTCAACAGTTCTTTCAAACAAGAAGCATCTTTTTTATAATCCTCTCCGATCGTTTCGTCAAGAAGCGCCGTAAGACGCGGGTTACAGTGAAGAAGCCATCTTCGGAATGTGATTCCATTTGTTTTATTATTGAATTTGTCAGGATAAATTCTGTAAAAATGGTTCAGCTCCGATTGTTTTAAAATCTCCGTGTGAAGCGCAGCCACTCCATTAACACTGAATCCATAATGAATATCGATGTGCGCCATGTGCACCGTATCATTTCTGTCTATGATTGCCGTCGACTCATCGCTGAATCTTCTTCTCACTTTGTCATCGAGGATTTCGATGATCGGAACAAGCTGCGGCACAACTTTTTTCAGATAGCCTATAGGCCATTTTTCAAGCGCTTCTGCCAAAATCGTATGATTCGTGTACGCACAGGTTTTGGAAACAACGTCGATTGCTTCATCCATATCAAGGCCTCTTTCTAAGAGAAGGCGAATCAATTCAGGAATGACCATTGTCGGATGGGTATCATTGATCTGAATCACCGCATAGTCCGGCAGATCATACAGCGTACATCCTTTTTTCATACATTCATTCAAAATCATCTGCGCCGCACTGCTTACCATAAAATATTGCTGATAAATTCGAAGAAGTCTTCCCTTTTCATCGCTGTCATCCGGATACAAAAACAAAGTCAGATTTTTTGTAATATCTTCTTTGTCAAAATCAATCCCGTCTTTTACGATCGTCTCATCGACCGAATCAATATCAAAAAGATGCAGTTTATTTGTCTGATTGTTATAACCCGTCACTGCAATGTCATACATTCTAGCATTGACTTTCATCCCCTTAAAAATAACCGGATAAACAACATCCGTTTTCGTCAGCCAGGAGCGTTTCTCGATCCACGGATTCGGAAGTTCCTTCTGAAGATGATCCTCAAACTCCTGTTTAAACAGTCCAAGATGATAATTCAGTCCGATTCCATCTCCCTCAAGTCCGAGTGTTGCGATGGAATCGAGAAAACATGCTGCCAGACGTCCCAAGCCTCCGTTTCCAAGAGACGGTTCCGGCTCGACATCTTCTATCTCGCAGATGTCTTTCCCGTTTTTGGAAAGCAGTTCCTTCACCTCATCATATATTCCGAGATTGATCATATTATTTGACAGCAATTTTCCGATCAAAAATTCTGCTGAAATATAATACAGCTTCTTTTTTCCTCCGGTTCTTTCTTTTCCTGCTGCCATCTTCTGTACGAGCACAAGCAAAGCATCATAAATCTCTTTGTTTGACGCCTGCGCCACAGACTTGCTCATACACAATTCCAGTTCTTCCTGTATATCCGTTTTCATTTTACTACCTCCGAAAATTTTCCTCTCATTCCTCTTACTGTTATCGCGCTCAATTATTTTCCAAAACCGCAATTCGGGAAAGTACATATCTGGCAATTCAGACATAAACCGCCTTCTCCAAGCACAGTAAAATCTTCTGCTTTCAACCGTTCTCCCGCAGCGGCCCTTGGAAGTATCAGGTCGAATATCGTCCTTTTTGCATACATAACACATCCCGGAAGTCCCATGATCGGGACATTCCCCGCGTATGCCAGCATGAACATCGCTCCCGGCAAAACCGGAGCTCCGTAAGTAATCACCTCATCTGCTGCATTTCGGATAGCAAGCGGAGTGCGATCATCAGGATCAACGCTCATTCCTCCGGTGCAGACAACCAGTTCTGCCCCTTTTTCAATCCACTCTTTCACAGCCTTTGTAACCATGTCAGCATCGTCGCTGCAAAGAGTATCGCCGAGCACTTCCATCCCGCACTCTCTTATCTTTTCTTTTACAACAGGGGTAAATTTATCTTCGATCCTTCCGTGATACACTTCGCTTCCGGTTGTCACAACAGCCGCTTTCATCGTACGAAACGGCAGAATCGTAAAAATAGGTTCGTTCTCGCACATCCTCTCAATCTGCTCCATCTTTTCCTCTTCGATCACGAGAGGGACGACACGCATTCCTACAACCTTATCCCCCTTTTTCACCGGAAAATTCCCGTGGCGGGATGCGATCACAATCTGCCCTAATCCATTTACCGCATTCAATTTATCTTGATCTACTTTAAGCAGTCCGTCCGTTTCCGCCGTCAGCTCGATCTTCCCTTCTTTCGCCTCAGACGCTTTCAGAAATTCTCCCTGACATACACGCCTAAGGACTTCCGCAGCATCATTTTCATGGAGCATTCCTTCCTGTTTCTCCCATACGTACAGGTGCTCTTTTCCAACCGAAAGCAATACCGGAATATCTTCTTGTGTCACTACATGCCCTTTTCTGAACACTGCGTCTTTCACAACGCCGGGAATGATCTGCGTAATATCATGACAAAGTACGCTTCCGACAGCTTCTTCTGTCTTGATCAGTTTCATATATTCTCACTCTTTCCACTCTTTTCCAATTTTATCCAATTCTTCCATCCATAACGCTGCACATGCATCACTCGGCATCCTCCAGTCTCCGCGCGGCGAAAGAGCTACACTTCCGACTTTCGGACCGTCCGGAAGACAAGAACGTTTAAACTGCTGTGAGAAAAATCTCCGATAAAATGTTTTCAGCCATTTTAGAATCGTTTCTTTTTCGTAAATTTCCTCAAAGGTATTCTCTGCCAAACGGAAGATTTTCTCCGGTGAGAAACCAAACCGAAGCATATAGTATAAGAAGAAGTCATGCAATTCATATGGACCGACAAGATCTTCTGTCTTCTGTGCAATGTCTCCGTCTTTCGGCGGAAGAAGTTCCGGGCTCACAGGCGTATCAAGCACATCATAAAGCACCTGTCTTAACGATTCGTTTTCTGTTGTATCCGCCGCATACTGAACGAGATGACGCACAAGTGTCTTCGGGACAGATGCATTGACACCGTACATTGACATGTGGTCTCCATTGTATGTTGCCCATCCCAACGCCAGTTCCGACATATCGCCTGTGCCGATCACCATACCGGCTTCACGGTTCGCTATATCCATAAGCACCTGCGTCCGCTCTCTTGCCTGTGCATTTTCATAAGTCACATCATGCACATCAGAGTCATGCCCGATATCTCTGAAATGAATATTCACCGCATCGGCGATCGGCACTTCAATCAGTGTCGCGCCTGTCTGTCTCGTCATTTCACATGCATTACGATATGTTCGGTCTGTCGTTCCGAAACAAGGCATCGTAACCGCTATAATCTCTTTCTTATCTCGCTCAAGCATCTCAAACGCCTTAGCTGTCACAAGCAGAGCCAATGTCGAATCCAAACCGCCTGAAATACCGACAACTGCCGATTTTGCGTGAGTGTGTGCTAATCTTTTCTTCAATCCCATCGCCTGAATGGTCAGGATTTCTTCACAGATGTGCGCCCGAGCCGCTTCATCAGACGGTACGAACGGATGTCGTGAATAAGTTCTCGTAAGAACAGTATCACACGTTTCCACATGAAACGGCACAATTACCGGACTATGATCCTTTAATGTTTTCGGAGAAAATGTTGTGTTTTTCCGCCGCTCACCTACAATTTTCTCCAAATCGATCTCACCGTAAATAATCTCATTCTTATAACGTTTTGACTGCCGAAGGATCGTTCCGTCTTCTGCGATAATATTATGTCCTCCAAAAACGAGATCTGTTGTCGATTCCCCTTCTCCGGCATTCGCATAAACATATCCTGCGATCAGCCGCGCCGACTGCCCTGCAATCAGCCGCGTTCTGTAACTTCCTTTTCCGACTGTTTCATCACTAGCCGAACAGTTGACAATGATCGTCGCCCCGTTCAAGGCTTCCTCTATACTTGGCGGCAAAGGCGACCAGACATCTTCGCAGATCTCTGCCCCTACAAGAAACTCCGGCATCTCATCAGACTGAAACAAGATCTTCGGTCCAAAAGGAACTTTTTCTCCTTCAAATGCAATCCATTTTACAAAATCCGGTCCCGGAGTAAATTGACGCATCTCGTAGAATTCTCCATAATTCGGAAGAAACGTCTTTGTCGTAAACCCGATCACTTTTCCGCCGTTAACTGCCGCCGCCACGTTATAAAGTTTTCCGCTTTCTGTAAACGGCATCCCTACAAATGCCAAAACATCTTTGCCTTTCGTATAAGCTGCGATCTTCTTCAGCCCGCTGTATGACGCTTTCAGCAAAGCGTTCTGCGTAAAAAGATCTCCGCACGTATATCCTGTCACACATAATTCAGGAAACACGATCAGCTTCGCTCCATTTTCACACGCCTGATCGATCGCCTTGCATATCTGTTCCGTATTATATTCCACATCCGCCACGCGAATATCCGGCGTAGCAGCCGCTGCTTTTACAAAACCATGTCTCATCCTTATCTCCACCTTTCTGCTTCTGTCTTCGTCTGCACCGGCTATCTTCTGCTCTTCTGTCTCCGTCTGCGCAAACCGTCTTCCGCTCTTATCTTCTCTTATCTGCTCTTCTTCAGCAGTACTTTCAGTTCATCTACTGTATAATTATATGCCTCATTGCAGAAATGGCATTTCACCTCAATATCTTTGCCATCGTCGATCATCGCCTGAATATCTTTCTTTCCGATACTGATGATTGCCTTTTCAATCCGTTCTTTTGAACAGTTACAGTAAAATTCTGCCGGCATCGTATCTGTAATCTCAAGATCAAGTCCTTCTAATACATGAGAAAGCATTTCTTCCGGCGTATGCCCATGATCTAACATAGAAGTTACAGACTGAATATTTTTAATATTTTCTTCCAGCTTATTCAACACTTCATCCTCAATAAACGGCATGACCTGAACGATAAATCCGCCTGCGCAGCGCACTGTATTGTCTTTTTCCATAAGAACGCCCAGTCCTACAGACGACGGAACCTGCTCCGACGTAGCAAAATAATAAGTCAGATCTTCCGCGATCTCCCCTGTCTGAAGGATCGTCTGCCCGGAATACGGCTCTTTCAATCCCATATCTTTTATCACTGTCATCACGCCTTGACCCAAAGCTCCTCCGACATCTAACTTTCCGTTTTTCGGCGGAAGAATCACATTCGGTTCATGAACATATCCTTTTACCTTTCCCTGACTGTCTGCCGTCACCGTAAGACCGCCGATCGGACCGGAACATTTAATCTGAATTGTCAGCATGTCCGTGTCATTTTTCATCATGCTTCCCATCATCGCTCCACCTGTCAGCAGTCTTCCCAAAGCCGCCGTCGCAACCGGACTCGTTTTATGACGCTGACGCGCTTCCTCTGTCAATTCCGTTGTCACAGCCGCAAATGCACGGATCTGCGCATTTGCAGCAGATGCTCTTACAATATAATCTTTCATCAATTTTTCTCCTGTTCTATTTATTTTCCATTTTCACGAGCGATCACGCAAACTCTCTCGCTCATATCATTCGCTTCTTCTTTCGTATCGGCATCGTAAGCCTCCACAAACACAAGACCTGCATGTTCCAAAAGTTCTTTTATCTCAGCAAGCGTGTACCCTCTTTGATAATGAGTCTCCGTATATCTCCGATACAAACTGCCGTTTTCAACACTTTCTTCCTCTGAGAACAATTCCTCTTCCGGAAGATCCTCCTCTGAATCATATGCGTGTTCCATAGGGGTAAATTTTTCCGAAATAAACAGCGTCAGATCATACTCATTGATCTGTTCTTTCTCATAATATCTGTTATCCCATATGAAGCTGCACACGCCGCGGTCTTCCGCAATCGTACTGTCACCGATCACATCACGGTACTTATGAACGGTATTAAAATCAAATAAAAAAATTCCTTTCGGATCAAGATAGTTGTTAACAAGACGGAATACTTCTTCCAGTTCTTCCGGCTCTGTCATATAATTAACGGAATCACAGACGCTTACAACCGCCCGCACTGTTCCGTATAATTCAAACTCACGCATATCCTGAAGCAGATAAAGAATATCATGTCCCGACTGCATCCTCTTTTCCATCGCCAGTTCCAGCATCTCTTCCGAATTATCGATTCCGATCATATCGTATCCATATTCGGCAAGCCTCTCTGTCATCGTTCCCGTTCCGCATCCGAGGTCAAGTACGATCCCGTCCGGCACACCGTGTTCACAAAGCTTTTCACGAATGTGCCCTGCCCATTCGCCATAAGGAACATTATCCATAAATGTATCATAAACATACGCAAAACTTGTATACGCTTCCAAAATCGTTCCCTCCTAATATCACACAACACATAAAATCAGCCGATCAGCTCCGCCGCATTCATCGTTCTGCCATGTATGTAAATCGATCGGCCTGCGAAGATAAATCAAAAGCTATTTTTTGCTGTATTAGAAGTGTAACACATTTTGCAGATAATTTGCACTGTAATTTCACATAGAATGTTTTAGAGGATAACAGTGGCGTTAGCCACAATAAGCACACAATGCGGTTTTACGAATGGCGCAGGCTGAACTGTTACTTTAGAGGAACCTCTTATTCGTTATTACCAGAAAGAGACGCCGCATAGCGCGACGCCTCTCTGTTTTGTTTCATTTTTCACTTTTTATCAAGACAATTTTTGCGATATCCGATCTGTCTCTTTCAGACTGTTCAGATTAGTCTTCTTTCTTACGAAGAGCTACGACTGCTGCTCCTGCCGCTAACATCAATCCTGCAAGCGGAATGATCGGTGATACGGAATTGTCGCCTGTCTGAACTGCTTTGTCTTCATTTTTCGGATTCTCCGGTGTCGGATCTGTTGCTGTTTTCGTAAAGTTTGCTTTCAATGTCACTGCTCTGTCAACTTCAAACTTGTACTCTGCTTTATCAGAAACTGCTTTGCCGTCTACTGTCCAGTTCACGAACTTGTATCCTTCTTTTGCTTTCGCGATCGCCGTTACGATTTCTCCTGCTTTATAGCTTTCTTTTGCAGGATCAAGTTTTGCTGTTCCCATCTTGTTGTCATTTACATCCACATTCAATTTGAATGTATCTTCTGCAGTAATCTTTTCGAAGTTCGCTTTCAGATTGAGAGCTCCTGTCACTTCAAAACGATATACTGCATCTTTGGAAACTTCTTTACCATTCACTGTCCAGTTTACGAATCTGTATCCTTCTTTCGCTGCAGCTGTTGCTGTCACCTTATCTCCTTCGGCATATTCTTCTTTTGCCGGATCAAGCGTTACAGATCCCTTCTTGTCATCATTTGCTTTTACTGTTACTGTAAATTTCTCTGCCGGTTTTTCTTTCTCTTTAAAGTTTGCAATCAAATCCATATCTTTATCTACAGTAATTTGATATGCTGCCGACTTAGAAAGTTCTTTACCACCTACTGTCCAGTTTACAAACTCATATCCTTCTTTCGCTTCTGCAATAACTGTTACTTCTTCTCCTTTTACATAACTGTCTTTCTTCGGATCAATCGCAACAGTTCCCATATTATTATCATTTGCTTTTACTGTTACTGTAAATGTCTCTACCGGTTTTTCTTTCTCTTTAAAGTTTGCTGTCAGCTCTGTATTCTTTTCTACTGTAAACTTATATGTAGCTCCTTCAACTGTCTGTCCATCTACTGTCCAGTCTACAAACTCATATCCTTCTTTTGCTGTTGCCGTTGCTGTTACTTCTTCTCCTGCATTGTATTTCTCTTTTGCAGGACTAAGCGCTACATCTCCCATGTCCGCATTATTTGCTTTTGCTGTTACTGTAAATGTCTCTTCTACAGGCGGCTCTTCCTTCTCTTTCACTGTAATCGTCATTACAGAATGTGCCTTTGCTGTCAGATTCAGTTCCGCTGATTCAGCCGTAAGCTCTGTTGTTTCAATCGCTACTTTATTCGGCTCTGTCAAGCTGTTCTCATCAGCAAAATTTTCACCTGCAAGTGTCTGTATTGTTACTTTTTTACCTGTCAGATCTACGCCATCTACTTTAACATGGAGTTTCTTATCATTTACACGGTCTGTATTTACTACAACTACATATAACGTTCCGTCTTCACCTTTACTTGCGATTGCAGAATATGCTTTTGTACCATTTGCCAAAGTCTCTACATGTTCAAACTCTGTTCCTACTACTTCTGTTCCTTTAGAGAAAGAATTAGCGAACAGTTCGAATACTTTCGCTGAAGGTGTTGAGAAGAAACGGAAGTTTCCTTCTCCGGTTCCCTGATCTGCACCTGTCTGCGGCACTGCCTGAATAACTGCCTGCTGTGTAGGTCCAAGTGAATCAGCTCCTGAACTGTACCAGTCTACAAGACAGTGTTTCTGAATGTACGGACTTCCAAGACGAACGTACTCCATAAGCACTTTTGCAATATATACTGCATGCGTCTGTGAACGAAGAAGCGGTGATGTAGATCTGAAAATACCATACTCAGATATAACCGGAACTTTTCCTTCTGGAAGCATATTTACATAATTTTCCACTTTTTTAATTCCCACATCTTCAGCAAGTTTCATTGCATTATCATAGAACACATCATTCGGATTATTCTCGCCCGGATTTCCACAGTATGGATGAATTGTCAACCCATCGTAATACTGACTCCGATCTCCCTGCTTCATTTTATCAATAAATCCTTGTGTCTCATAGCTTGAATATACATAGCAGGATGCCTTTTCTGTGCTTCCATTGTTCGCATTGATCTCGTTGATCTCTGCTGTCATATCTTTCATTGCTTTAGAAACGTCTATAAATCCATCTCTATCAACTCGATATGTCACATAGATCTGCTGACCCTGTGCAGGAATTTTACCATGTGTTCCATCTCCGAAATGGATTGATCCGTCTCTGTAGTCGATTGTTACTTTCTTATCTTCTGCTCCTGCAGAATCTAAGCTTTCAACAATCTCCCATTTTTCATTGTTCCCTTCACCGTCAGTACCTACCCATACTTCAACGCTTCCCTCTTCAACTGCTTTGAAGTCTTCTACTAACGTCTTTCCATCTTTTCCTGTCATCGGATTCGGGTTTGCATAACGCATGTAACGAACCTGATTTGCTGTTCCGTCACTGACAGATGCAGCCTTATTCCAGTTGTCCTTCTTCACTGCATACTGCTTTGTGAAACTTGCAACTCCACCTTCTACATACGCTTTTTCAGCTCCACCATCTACTTTTGACATCCAATACTGCTGTGACGCTGTTCCGTCATCACCACCCTGGTTGTTCTCGTTTCCGATCTCAAAATAGCGTACATTATAAGGCTCTGCATGTCCGTTTTCTTTTCTCACATCTGCCCATGCAACGCCACCGCCCGGATTGCTTCCTGCCGGAGCATTCAGATACTCTACAAGGTCTGCGGCATCCTGTGCTGAACCACGTCCGAAACCATATACATAAACGATTTCTGACTGAACATCATCGCGATATGCGAAGTCAGCTACTTCTGTCAATCCAAAGTTCGGAGCGATTCCAGCCTGGTTTGTATTGTTATAAAATCCATGGATCTGTTTTACGCGCTGTTCCTTCGGTCCGATAGATTCTTTCCAACGGAACAAGTTAGAGATTGTTCCTCCCGGATAACGGATAGAACCAAATCCCGCGTCTTTATAAAGTTCCGCGAACTCATCTTTCATCGTCATTGTCGTACTATCAAAAGATCCATATCCATTGAAAGCATACCGATGGTTGATACCGATTGTGGCACTGTCAATGGAACGTTCCTCTGTTTCAGGAGAAACAGTAAGCACAACGCCGATCTCTGCACGATAATTCTTCATCGCATCTTCAAGCGTTTTAATCATCGCAGAAATTTCTGACAACGCACTGGATTCACTTAATTTTTTTGCATCTGCGATTGCCGTTTTCAAAGCTTTCGCAGCATCTGCATTCTCATCCAACTTTCCTGATGCATCTAACTCTTCTGCTGCTTTGATCTGTTCTGTCAGCTGTGGGAAGAGCATTGCTCCTGCTTTCTCTTCATAAACAGCCTTTGCTTCATCTGCTGTTAAAACTTTCTCATATACACGAATTTCATCTACAAGACCTCTCATAGAAAGAGGGTCATTACCTGCATTTTTATGACGTCCAATCAGAAGGCTTGTCAATTCATTGACTACCTGACTACCTGCATCTTTCTCACTATCTTTTTCGCCGTTTATATAAAATGCAATTTTCTTCGTATCTTTATTATATGTTGCCATTACATGTTGCCACTGGCTAAGGTCAACCGCCTTATCACTGTATACATTGCTTGCATTTACATATGTCGCGTACTTATTGTCTTTTGTAAACTGTAAAAATGTACGTCCGTTTCCATTCTGCTGCAGAAGAACTGTATTTTTCCCTTCTCTGTTTGTAGATGTATCATATTTAAACCACAAAGAAATCGAATAACTCTTCTGAGACGTATTCATAATCTGAGGAATTTCCATCATTCCCTGATTTCCGGCTGTAAATTTCAAAGATTTTCCGAAAATCGTGTTTTCCGCAACAGAAACATTATCTCCCGACAATGTTCCTTCATATTTGGACTGATCCTGTACATTCGGAACTTTCTTTTCATTCACGTTTTCAAAATCATAATACGCAATGAGCCCGTCTTCAATCCCTGTGTTTTGAGGTTCATCTGCGGCCCATGCCAACGCGGGCATGCTAAACAACATACTGCATGCTGTCAATCCGCACAACCCTGTCCTCCACATTTTCTTTTTCATACTTTTTTCTCCATTCTACAATGCTGTTTTTTTCTGCTATT
>CAJLUP010000034.1 GCA_905209865.1 uncultured Lachnospiraceae bacterium | reverse complement strand
TCTATCCGCGTCTGAAGCAAATGCTTGAAGAACAGTTAAAGGAAGAGGGTTATCCCATTCCGGTGCTGGGTTATCTTCCACAGAATGAAGCATTTTGTTTGGAAAGCCGTCATCTCGGACTGGTTACTCCGCAGGAAATCTGTCATCTGAAAGATCAGATGCAGGAGGCGGGGAGGATTGTATCAGAAACTGTGGATCTGGACAGTTTGTATCAGATTGCTCAAAGTGAACAGAACAAACAAAGCGGTCCAGGCAGACAAAGCGGTCAGGGTGTGGTAAAGGATGGCGGGAATCAGAATAGAAGGAAGAAGGATGATACATCCTGCCGCCAAATTCGGATCGGCGTGGCAAAGGATGCGGCATTTTGCTTTTATTACAAGGATAATATGGAACTTTTAGAAGAACAGGGAGCAGAACTTGTGTTTTTCAGTCCTTTGGAAACAGAAAAGATTCCAAAAGATGTCTCGGGATTGATTTTCGGAGGCGGATACCCGGAACTGTACTGCCGGAAATTGTCTGCAAATAAGTCTATGCGGCAGTCGGTGAAGGAGGCGGTTGATCGCGGAATGCCTTGTTTGGCGGAGTGCGGCGGATTTATGTATCTGCATGAAGAAATAGAAGATAAAGAACATCGGATCTGGAAAATGGCAGGGGCCTTAAAAGGCAGGGCTTATCCCGCGGGAAAGCTTGTCCGGTTTGGATATGTGGAGTTAACGCTTGCGCCGGAAGAAGAGACGAGCCTTTATTTGAAACAAGGAGAAATGATCAAAGGACATGAGTTTCATTACTGGGACAGTTCAAAGAGCGGGGAAAAAATAACGGCAATGAAGCCGGATAAGAGCAGGTCATGGAAATGCGTCCGCATCGAAGGAGCGCTGTTTGCAGGGTATCCGCATTTGTACATGCCTTCTTGTCCGCAGTTCGCACAGCGGTTTGTGGAACAGTGCAGGATATGGAGAAAAAAGGAAGAAAAGAAAGAAGAGAAGGAAACATATGTCAGCAGACAGGGAAAATAGAACAGAACGACCAGAAAATGGTACAGTAAAATTAAAAGAACAATTAGAGAGCAGATTAAAACAGATTTGTCCTCCGGATCAAAAAGCAGCGGCAGAGGCGCAGAAACGGTGGAAACAGATTGCAAAACCGCTGTTTAGTCTCGGAAAACTGGAAGATGCCGTTACGAAAATCGCTGCGATTAAAGGAACGCCGATATACAGTCTGAAAAAGAAAGGTCTTGTCATTATGTGTGCGGATAACGGAGTGGTTGAGGAAGGCGTTACGCAGACCGGGCAGGAGGTGACTGCTGTTGTTGCTGAAAATTTTACAAAAAATGCCACAAGTGTATGTATGATGGCCCAGATTGGGGGAGCGGACCTGTTTCCCATCGATATCGGAATGGCATCGGACGTACCTGCTGTTACAAAACCGGAATACAAAGTCGCGTCAGGAACAAAAAATATGACTAAGGAAGCGGCTATGACGGAGGATGAGGCGATCAGGGCGATACTGATCGGAATGGAGATCGTACAGACATTGAAGTCACAAGGATATGAAATCTTGGCGACAGGAGAAATGGGGATCGGAAACACGACGACGAGCAGCGCAGTTGCGTCTGTTTTGACTGGTGAAAAACCTGAGATAATGACGGGCAGGGGCGCGGGTCTTAGCTCAGAAGGGTTAAAACGAAAAAGAGCGGCGATTGAAAAGGCGATTCTGATCAATGAGCCGGATCCGAATGATCCGGTTGATGTGCTTAAAAAAGTAGGAGGATTCGATCTTGCAGGACTTACCGGTGTGTTTTTGGGAGGTGCGGTTTTTCGGATTCCGATCGTCATCGACGGATTTATTTCTTCTGTAGCTGCACTTTGCGCGGCGAGGCTTGCCTCTGACTGTGTCGGATATATGCTGCCGTCTCATTGCTCCAAAGAACCGGCGGCATCAATGATTTTGGAGCAGTTAGGGTTGTCGGCGATGCTTGATTGTGGGATGTCTCTCGGAGAAGGGAGCGGAGCGGTAGCTCTGTTTCCTCTTTTGGAAATGGGTCTGTCTGTTTATGAAAAGATGAGTACGTTCGGTGAGATCCATGTAGAGCAATATGAAGAATTAAAGTAGAAACGGATAGAACAGATTAGGAGACAGAGAAAATGAATGTGCTGAAATCTTTGGCGATTGCCTTGGCAATGTATTCAAAGCTTCCGGTTCCGAATATTGAGTGGGAAGAAAAGAATATGCGGTATGCGATGGGTTTTTTCCCGATTGTAGGAGTGATCATAGGGGCGCTGACACTTGGAGTCGGGCAGCTGCTTTTGCTCTTTACGGATTGTGGGAAGCTTTTCTTTTCAGCAGTGATGACAATGATTCCGGTTGTTGTGACCGGAGGAATCCATTTGGACGGGTTTGCAGATACAATCGACGCCCTTTGTTCTTATGGAGATAGAAAGCGGAAACTGGAGATCTTAAAAGACCCTCATGCAGGAGCGTTTGCAGTGATCGGACTGTGCGCCTGTTTTCTTGTTTCTACAGCGCTTTGGAGTGAAATAGATGTCACGATGCTGCCTCTTGCCGCGTGGATGTATCCTTTGTCGCGGGCATTAAGCGGACTGTCTGTAGTTAGCTTCCCGTCGGCAAAAAACAGCGGTTTACTGAAAACCTTTCAGGAAAAGGCGGATCGGAAACGGGTGAAGAGGATGTTGTATGCATGGATCGTAGTCGTGACGGCGGGAATGGTGTTTATGTTTCAGGCGGCAGGGGCTGTGGTGGCGGCATCTTCCTGGGTTATGTTTTTTTATTATTATAAAATGAGTTCTAAGCAGTTTGGCGGGACGACCGGAGATCTGGCGGGATATTTTCTTCAGATGTGCGAGCTTGTCATGTTGGCTGTCATTGTTTTTGCAGGAGGATTGTATTGAAAATTATGCTGATCCGGCATCTGCCTACGCCGGGAAATGAAAAAAGACAATATATTGGGAGGACAGATGAAGATCTTTCGGAAAAAGCGGTACTGCCGCAGTTTGCTTACCCTGTGCCGGAAGGGGTTGTCATCAGTCCGATGAAACGCTGTATACAAACGGCAAAGCGGATATGGGGAGTGGATTTGGACGGCTGTCCCGTCGTTTTGGAACCTTTGATGCGGGAGTGTGACTTTGGGCAGTTTGAAGGAAAAACATATGAACAGTTAAGAGAAGAGCCGTCCTATATAAAGTGGCTGGAAAGCGGAGGGGTGACTGCGTTTCCGGGAGGAGAGACGCAGGAAGCATTTCGTGTCCGGTGCGTCAAAGGCATGATAAAGCAAGTGGACCGATTACTGGATCAGCAGATCAGATATGTGGCGTTTCTTGTCCATGGGGGCACGATTATGGCAGTTATGAAAACTTTTTCGGAAGAAAAGAAAGATTTTTATGACTGGCAGGTGGAAAATGGAAGCGGTTATCTTGTTTCCGTATCAGAGGGAGAATGGAAGAACGGAAACAAAGTGTTGAGGAATGCAATCAAATTGGAAGAGAAAAACCGGAACAGGATCGAGAAAGAAATTGAAGAAGAGCTTGCAGGAAAGACCGGGGAAGATAAGGGGAGAGGAAAGAGAAAATGTTGATATCATTAGCATCCTGTGTAACCGGATTTTTGCTGGATTTTTTGTTCGGCGATCCTGTATGGCTGTATCATCCGGTGCGGCTGATCGGAAAGTTGATTTCACTTTTGGAGAAACGATTGCGAAGGGGCAGTGAAAAGCAAAAGGAAATTTTAGGCGGTGTGTTGTGGTTATGCGTATCTGTCCTGTCTTTTACGATCCCGTTTGTATGTCTGGCGGCAGCACAGAAGATTCATCCGATGGTTCGGTTTCTGTTAGAATCTTTTTGGTGTTATCAGATTTTTGCGGCAAGATCACTGACGAAGGAAAGCAAAAAGGTGTACCGATGTCTGAAGGAACAGGATCTGAAAGCGGCTCGTAAAGCGGTTTCAATGATCGTTGGGCGAGATACGGAGAATCTGACAGAAGAAGGCGTAATCAAGGCGGCTGTAGAAACTGTGGCGGAAAATACATCGGATGGAGTGACAGCGCCTCTTTTTTATATGATGCTGGGCGGAGCGCCTCTTGGATTTTTGTATAAGGCAGTAAATACAATGGATTCCATGCTTGGATATAAGAATGAAAAATATTTGTATTTTGGAAAGATACCGGCAAAGCTGGATGATATTTTTAATTACATTCCTGCGCGGCTGACAGCGTTGACTATGATATGCGCAAGTTTTCTTGCAGGAATGGACGGAAAAAATGCAAAAAAAATATATTTGAGGGACAGGAATAAACATGCAAGTCCAAATGCCGCTCAGACAGAATCAGTCTGTGCAGGGGCGCTTCGAATCCGGCTTGCAGGCGATGCCGTTTATTTTGGGAAGCTTTATAAGAAAGAGTTTATCGGGGAGGCGCTGCGTCCGATTGAACCGGAAGATATTTTGAAATCCGGAAGATTGATGTATATGACGACAATTCTGATGCTGTTTGTTTTTACAGCGGTAAAATTGTGTGTTGCATTGGGGCAGCAGTGTTTTGTCGGATTTTAATCAGATCAGATAAAGAAGGAGACGGAATATGAGATATACACATGGGGGCGATATTTATACATATGGGGAAATGCTTGATTTTTCTGTGAATATTAATCCTCTCGGTCCATCTAAGAACGTGCTCAATGCGGCGAAGGAAGCGCTTTTACAGTCCGCAGCCTATCCGGATAGTCGATGTCGTAAATTGAGAGAAAAACTGGCGGGATGTCTTCATGCGGAAGAGAAGACGTTTGTGTTCGGCAACGGAGCTGCCGAGCTGTTATATACGCTTGTACTTGCAGAAAAACCAAAAAAGGCGTTGCTTCCGGTTCCGGCATTTTCTGAGTATGAACAGGCGCTAAGAACAATAGAGTGTGACATAAAATACTATCAAACAACACAAAATAATTACTTTTGTATTGATTTTGATTTCCTAGAAGAGCTTTCAGAAGAAGTGGATATCCTTTTTTTGTGTTCGCCGTCTAATCCATCGGGAAAGAAAATGGATCTTGCATTTCTCAGAGAAATTGCAGATCGATGCGAGCAGTATCGGATTCGTTTTGTGCTGGATGAATGTTTCCTTGATTTTGAAAAAACTCCGGAAAGTCTTTTCGATCAGATTGATCTTAGTCAGTATCCTCATTTGTTTTTTCTGCGGGCATTTACGAAGACATATGCGATTCCGGGAATACGGCTTGGGTTTGGAATGACGTCGGATGAAGAATTGTTAGAGAAAATGGAGGGAATGAAACAGCCGTGGAATGTATCGGTGATCGCTCAGAAAGCAGGAGAGGCGGCTCTTGACGAAGCGGAACGTGTGGCAGAAATGAGGCAGGCCGTATCTGCCGAACGAAAAAGAATTGAGAAAGAATTAAAATACCTTGAAATTGATTTTATTTCTTCTGATGTTAATTTCATTCTTCTTCATAGTGAAATTAATCTGTTTGAAGAACTTATGCAATATGGAATTTTAATTCGGGACTGCACAAAGGATCGTGGGCTTGGAGATGGCTGGTATCGGATCGCGGTTCGACGAAAAGAGGAAAATGAGCGGCTGCTGAAAGCATTGGCAAAAATTGTGCATAAAAATAAAATGAAGAAAGAACAGACAGGAGGCGGACAGTGATGGCAAAGTCGATTATGATACAGGGAACGATGTCAAATGTAGGAAAGAGCGTACTGGCAGCAGCGCTCTGTCGGATTTTAAAAGAAGATGGTTACAAGACAGCGCCTTTTAAATCTCAAAATATGGCGTTAAATTCTTATATCACAAGAGATGGTCTGGAAATGGGCAGAGCACAGGTTATGCAGGCAGAGGCGGCAGGTATTGAACCGTCTGCGGATATGAATCCGATCTTGTTAAAACCGACAAGCGATATAGGATCACAGGTGATCGTCAGAGGAAAGCCTCTTGGTATGATGTCTGCGTCCGAATATTATAAACGGAAAAAAGAATTCATTCCGTCGATCAAGGAGTCTTATAAAAAACTGGAAGAAGAGTATGATGTGATTGTGATCGAGGGGGCAGGGAGTCCGGCAGAGATTAACTTAAAGAAAGATGATATTGTGAATATGGGATTTGCAGAAATGGCAGACGCTCCGGTTCTGCTTGTCGGGGATATAGACCGGGGAGGTGTGTTTGCGCAGCTTGCAGGAACGATTCTTCTTCTTGAAGAGGAAGAAAGAAAGCGGATCAAAGGAGTGGTTGTTAATAAATTTCGCGGTGATCGCTCAATCTTACAGCCGGGACTGCGTTTGCTGGAAGAAAAAATAGAAAAACCGGTGTTAGGAGTTGTTCCTTATTTCCATCTTGACCTTGACGAGGAAGATAGTTTGACAGAACGTTTTCAAAGAAAGGGAACGCCGGGGCTTGTAAAAATAGCAGTTATACGTTTGCCGAGAATATCGAATTTTACAGATATCGCACCTTTTGAAGCATTGGAGGAAGCCGAAGTAACTTATGTGGCGTCTGCAGCTCAATTTGGAGAACCGGATGTGGTGATTGTTCCCGGAAGTAAAAATACGATCAGCGATCTCTTGTGGATGCGGCAGAATGGATTAGAAGGAAAGGTTCTGCGTCATGCAGCAAAGGGGGGAATCGTATTTGGAATCTGCGGAGGATATCAGATGCTCGGAGAGTCGATCAGTGATCCGACAGGGGCAGAACAGAAAGGAACGGTCCGTGGAATGGGGCTTCTTCCGGTTAAAACAGTGTTTGCACAGGAAAAGAGAAGGGTGCGGGTGACCGGAAAATTTGCGAGAGTAGACGGAGCGCTTGCAGAATTAAGCGGTGTATGTTATGAAGGGTATGAGATCCACATGGGAAAAACTGTCCTCAACGAAGGTACACAGCCGCTTGTTTATTTGCAAGAAGGCGGGAAAATGCGTCCGGACGGAGCGCAGCATAAGCAGGTGTATGGTTGTTATATGCATGGACTTTTTGATATGTCCGAAACGGTAAGGGCATTTTTGACTGCCATTTTGAAGCAAAAAGGAATCGATCCATCAGAGGTTAAGGTGCAGGACAGAAAGGCGTATAAAGAGGAACAATACGAACAACTTGCGGCAATCGTAAGGGAAAATCTTCAGATGGAGACAGTGTATCGGATTATAGAGAAAGGAAATGAAGCGACATGCAGTCTGTCATTCGAATAGGAAGCAGAGAAAGCCGGCTTGCAGTGAAACAGGCCGAAATGATAAGAGAGCAGATCCAAAAGTGCGATCCGCATCTTTTAGTTGAGATCATTACGATGAAAACGACAGGGGATAAGATCCTCGATCGAAGTTTAGAATCTGTCGGCGGGAAAGGTCTTTTTGTAAAAGAGTTAGATCTGGCGCTGGCAGAGGGCACGATCGATCTCGCTGTTCACAGTTTAAAAGATATGCCGATGGAAGAAACTTCAGAATTTCCGATTCTTGCGTACAGTAAACGGGAAGATCCTCGAGACGTACTGATTTACAGGAACAGGGAAAATGAGAAGAATGATAAGGAAGAATCTGCTCTCGAAAGATCCGGGGCGGTTATAGGAACTTCCAGTAAAAGGCGCATGATACAGATTCAAAGGTTATATCCGAATGCTGTATTTAAAGGGCTTCGAGGAAATATACAGACAAGACTTCGAAAACTGGAGGAAGAGGAATATGATGCGGCTGTTTTGGCAGCCGCCGGAATAAAGCGGCTTCAAATGGACGCGGTAATCGGAAGATATTTTTCGGTAGAAGAAGTGATTCCTGCCGCAGGACAAGGGATTCTTGCAGTCCAGGGAAGAAAAGAGTTTTTAGAGGACACCGTAAAGTGGCGTCAGTATGTGGATGATAGAGAGAGCAGGATACAAGCGGCAGCGGAGAGAAGTTTTATCCGCGTGCTTGACGGGGGATGTACATCTCCTTGCGCGGCTTATGCACAGGTAAGAGGAAATGAAGTGGAGCTGACCGGATTGTATTATCATGAAGAAAGTGGACAGTATTTTGTGGATAAAGTTTCTTCTAATGTTGAAAAAGCTCTTAGTATCGGGGAAAATCTTGCCTTGAAAATGAAAAGGCAGTTTGGAGAAAGGTGAGAAAGATGGAACAGACTTTATATGGAAAAGTGTGGATCGCGGGAGCGGGTCCGGGCGACGCCGGATTGTTGACTTTGCGGACTGCGGAATTGATCGAAGAAGCAGATGTTATCGTATATGACGCTCTTTTAAGTGCGGAGATATTAAGCCGGATTCCCCGAACTACAGAAACAATCTATGTTGGGAAACATGCGGGACATCATCCTGTTCCACAGGATGAGATTAATCGGATTCTTATAAGGGAAGCAAAAAAAGGAAAAAAGGTATTGAGACTTAAAGGTGGAGATCCGTTTGTGTTTGGAAGAGGAGGAGAAGAAGTAGAAGCTATTAGAAATGAAAAAATTTCTTTTGAAATTATTCCGGGAATTACATCTTCAGTAGCTGTTCCGGCTTATGCCGGAATTCCGGTGACACATCGGGATTATACATCGTCTTTTCATGTGATCACGGGACATACGAGAATAGATGAAAAACCAAAGATTGATTATGAGGCTCTTGTAAAATTAAACGCAACGCTGGTCTTTCTTATGGGAGTATCGGCAATGGAAACGATCTTGGAAGGGTTGATGAAAGCAGGAATGCCGGAAACTATGCCGGCGGCTGTACTGGAACGTGGTACGACTGCGAAACAAAGGAAAGTCTGTGCAACTGTGAAAACATTAAAACAACGGGCAGATGAGGCGAAGATCAAAGCGCCTGCGATTATTGTAGTCGGAAAAGTATGTTCTCTGTCAGAAACATTTCATTGGGCGGAAGACAGGGTGTTGGGTGGAAAACAATTTCTGATTACAAGACCACGACAAAATAGTTCTGGTTTGGCAAAACGTCTCCGAAATCTCGGGGCGCAGGTGATCGAGATGCCGTCTATCCATACAGTGACGATCCATCCGAATGACAGATTAAAAAGAGCGTTGGAAGAGATTGAACATTCTGAAAAAGAGGAATGGATTGTCTTTACAAGTCCGATTGGAGTGCGCGTATTTTTTGAACAGTTGGAAAAAGAAGCATGGGATCTGAGGAGGCTGTTTGCAGGGAAAACTCAGATCAAAATTGCTGCGATCGGTTCTGCAACAGCAGCAGCGTTGAAAGAACACGGATTATTTGCAGATATCGTGCCAAAGATTTATAATGCAGGAGAGCTGGGAAAAACGCTTGCAGACAATCTTTCGGCTCATAGTTCGGTTACGATCTTTCGGGCGGAGGAAGGTTCTTTCGAATTGCTTCCGCCGCTTACGGAATCCGGCGCTCAAGTGAAAGATATTCCATTATACCGCACGGAATATGAAGTTTCTTCTTTACTTAGACACAAGATAGAAAAGATGTTTCAAAAGGAGGAAATCGATGCAGTTACTTTTACGAGCGCTTCGACAGTAAAAGGGTTTGTTGAAGCGATGAAAAATATAGAATTACAAAACGTGTCTGCCGTTTGCATCGGAGAGCAGACAGCGGCAGAAGCGCGGAAATATGGGATGAAGATCCAGGTTGCAGAACGAGCGGACATGGATGCAATGACAGAGAAGATCGTGGAATGTTTTGGGGATGTAAGTTTTTAAAATTTAAAATAAAAAAGTGAAAGATTTTATGTTTCGGTTTGCCAGAACACCATTGAATGATATTCAGTATAATTGGGCAGTAGATGGTCTGTTATTCTTTGTCTTTTGTGTGGAAATTTGGATTCTTACAGAAGCATAATAATAAGTGGATTTAGGAAGGAAGAATAATGGGGAAAAATAAAGAGAAAACAAATGTGATGCGGATTTTAGATCAGAAGAAGATCGCTTATGAAAGCCATAGCTACGTTGATACAGAAGCAGTCAGTGGAATTGAAGTGGCAGAGGTATTGGGAGAAGACCCCGACATGGTGTTTAAAACTCTTGTGACGGTCGGGAAATCAAAAACAAATTATGTGTTTGTCATTCCGGTTAACTGCGAGTTGGATTTGAAGAAAGCGGCGCATGTCGTGAAAGAGAAAAGTATTGAAATGCTGAAGTCAAAAGAACTGCTTCCTCTTACCGGATATGTTCACGGCGGCTGTTCACCGATCGGAATGAAAAAACAGTTTCTGACAGTGATCCATGAGACAGCGAAAGATTTGGACAAGATTATTTTCAGCGGCGGTAAGATCGGGTATCAGGTGGAACTTGCACCAGAAGATCTGTTGAAATTAATTCCCGCAAAGCTGGCGGATGTGACAGAATAAAAGAGCAGGCGGCAACAATATTATGAGCGGAACAAGGAGGTGAAAGAGGCAATGATGCGCTATGCAGGAAAAAGAATATTGACGGGGATCGTGTCATTGTTCATTCTTGCTACGGTTACTTTTTTTCTTGTAAGACTGATTCCTGGAAGTCCGTTTCAAAGAGGCGGTGTTTCTGCAAATGTAGTAGAAGCTATTGAAGAAGAGTACGGGTTAAACGATCCGGTACTTGATCAGTACCTTGCCTATATGGGAAATCTGTTGAAAGGAGATTTGGGAATCTCTTATCAGGATCCGGGTACGTCGGTAAAAGAAATCATCGGAAGGGCTGCGCCGCTTACGGTATCAATCGGATTTCCGGCGTTGATCGTATCAGTGATCGTAGGGACAGGGTGCGGGATCATTTATGCTGCATCCGAGAAAAAGGCAGTCAGAAGGATGATCGGTTCTGTGGGAATGATAATCGCAGGGATTCCAAGTTTTGCTGCGGCGATTCTTCTTTTGATTGTATTTAGTGTGAAATTAAAATGGCTCCCTTCTTCAGGACTGCTTTCTTTTTCACATTATATTCTTCCGGTTACGGCTCTGGCGATGTATCCAGCGGTTGTGATCACCCGGATGACCGGAAACGCATTGACGGCAGAAATGCAAAAAGAATATGTTCTTTTTGCCCGAGCGAAAGGGCTGAAAAAGAGCCGGATCATTTTTACTCATGCTCTGAAAAATGCATGGGTTCCGGTGTTGAATTATATCGGACCTGCGTCGGCGTTTCTTCTTACAGGAAGTTTCGCTGTGGAGAGTGTCTTTACGATCCCCGGGTTGGGGAGAGAGTTTGTTATGTCGATCGCAAACAGAGATTACACGTTGATCCTCGGACTGACAGTATTTATGGGAACCGTTGTGATCGTGCTTAATTTGATTACCGATCTGCTTGGAGCATGGTTTGATCCGAAGATCAGAAGAGCCTACAAAAGAACTTGAAAAAGTCCGATGCGAAACACTGCGGGAGGCACAAAATGCAGAAAGAAAGAGAAAGAAAAACTTTATACTTAGATGAAAAGGCGGCGCTTGCAATCCTTTTTGTCTGGATTTTACTGGCGGTGTGCGTCCCATTATTCGGACCGTATTCGCCCACTGATCAAAATGTACAAATACGAAATGAATCGTTCTCGGGTGCTCATCTTTTCGGAACAGATGAATTTGGGAGGGATAATTTTACGCGTGTTTGGTATGGGGCAGGGATCAGTCTTGTAATTGGACTGGGAAGTGCTTTGCTTAACGGAATGATCGGTATTTTGTACGGCGCAGCAGCCGGATATTGTGGGAAACGAATTGATCTGTTTATGATGCGGGCTGCGGATTTGATTGCTGCCATCCCGTCGGTTTTGTATGTGATATTGATTACACTTGTTATGGGCGCGGGGGTACAGAGTATGATACTTGGACTTTGTATTGCCGGATGGATTGACATGGCGCGAGTTGTACGGGGAGAGATTATCCGTTTAAAAGAAACAGATTTTTGCGCGGCGGCAAGGATTGACGGAATTTCAGATGTGCGGATTTTGTTTAAACATCTGCTTCCGAATGCGGCGGGAATGATCGCGGTAAATTTTTTATTTCTGATACCGCAGGCAATTTTTACAGAGGCGTTTTTAAGTTTTTTGGGCGTTGGATTATCTGCACCGACGGCAAGTTTGGGAACATTGATTCAGGAAGCAAGAGACCGGATGCTTCTCTATCCTCATGAGATCTTGTTTCCGCTTCTTGTCTTATGTGTATTGTTGATCGTATTTCATATCCTTGCAGAGGCAATGGAGAGAAGGGGAGGTCAGACAGATTGAGTATGCTTGATGTAAGATCGCTTTATGTAACATATTTGTCGAAAACCGGATCGGTTGAAGCGGTGCGGGGGATCGATTTTTCAGCAGAAGCGGGAAAGGTGACAGGGATTGTGGGGGAATCCGGATCCGGCAAGAGTACGGCAATGCTTGCGGTCATGGGGCTTCTCGGGCAGGAGGCTGCTGTGGAGGCAAAGGCGGTTACTCTTTCGGAGACGGCGGTCAAGGCAGGAGAAAATGCAGCGATCGTCTTTCAAGATCCTTTAAAATGTCTGAATCCGACGGTGAAAGTTGGAAGACAGATTGCCGAGACTGTTCGAAATCGAAAAAAATGTACATGGCATGAGGCGAAAAAACGTGCAGAAGAACTGTTGGAGTCGGTTGGTATCCAACACCCAAGATTGCGGATGAAACAATATCCTTTTGAACTTTCAGGCGGAATGCGTCAAAGAGTTGTCATCGCCATCGCCCTTGCCTGTGAACCAAAGCTGATTATCGCTGATGAACCAACGACGGCGCTGGACGCGGCCATGCGGATCCGAACGATTCTTCTGCTGAAGAAAGTTGTAAAAGAGACGGAGGCAGCGCTTGTCCTTGTAAGTCATGACATGGGGGTGATTGCAGCGGCATGCGATTACGTTTATGTGATGAAAGATGGGGAAATGATTGAAAGCGGGTGCGCAGAGGATCTTTTTTATGATCCTCAGACAGAATATACAAAGAAACTTTTATCTGATGCAAAGGCAGAACGGTTTTTGGTAAAAGAAAAAGAATCCGCTGTAGGTAAGGTGCCATTATTTACAGTAAGCCGTTTGAAAAGACAGTTCCAAAAAGAAGAAGGGGTGGATGAAGTATCATTTGATATTTATGAAGGAGAACTGTTTGCTCTTGCAGGAGAGAGCGGAAGCGGAAAGACAACGCTGGCAAAGATCCTTACGGGGATTGAGCGGCCGGATCGTGGAAAACTGTTTTATCGGGGCGAAGAGTTTGATCCTGCGGGCAAAAGAGAGAAAGGGAAAGCGGCAGGCAGAGTCAGAATGGTTTTCCAGGATCCGTATTCTTCTCTGAATCCGTGTATGACGATAGAAGAAATGTTAACGGAAACATTGCGGGCAAAAGAAAAACAGGGTGTCTCAGAAGGAAAACATAAGAGCCGGGAACAGCAGATTGAACAGATGCTTCTTCGTGTCGGACTGAGCCGGACAGATGCAAAACGGTATCCAGGAGAACTTTCAGGAGGTCAGCGCCAGCGCGCGGCGATTGCAAGAGCGCTTCTTGCTGAACCGGAACTTTTGATCTGTGATGAGGCGGTATCTTCTTTGGATGCTGCTACAAAGAAGCAGATTTTAAACCTGCTTCTGCAAGAGGTGGAAGAGAAGAGGATCGCGTGTTTGTTTATTTCTCATGATATGGATGTGATCAGGAGGATCAGTCACAGGACGGGGATTCTTTATAAAGGAAGACTTATAGAATGTGCTAACACACGCCAGTTGTGTAAAGATCCGTGGCATCCGTATACAAAGGTTCTTTTAGAATCTGTGATTCCGCCCGATCCGCTGAAAGCGAGAAAACGAAAAGCGCCTGTCGTTCATGAACAGAAGACAGAAGGCGGATGTCCCTGTTTTGGGATGTGCGGATATCGGATGGAAATGTGCCGAAAAGAGATGCCGAAGACGGATACGTTCGGAGACAGGAAGATCGCCTGTTGTCTTTATTCTGAAAGACAAAGCGGCGGGCGAGATCCTGCATACAAGATGACTTCGCAAATATAGAGAAGGGAAAATTTGAAACAGGAGAGATGAATTGTTGAGAGATAGAAAATATACAGAAGAAAAGAAAAACAAGAGTCTAAACAGGAGAAAGATTACAGTGACGGCAAAAAAAGGTATCGCACTGCTTTTGTCGGCTGTGCTGTTTGCTGGAACTGTTTTGACCGGCTGCGCCCATACAGAGCAGTCGGGAGAGAAAGGGGGAAAAAGTGACCGTTCTAAAAAAGAGATCACAGTTGCGATTAACAGTGAAACCGGTTCTTTGGATCCCGCAGGATCGATTGCGCTGACCTACCTTGCATATTCGGTAAGCGCATTGGATGAACTGCTGACATTTGATGAAAACGGGGAGATTGAATATCGTGCAGCACAGTCTTATGAAGTGAATGAAGATTTTACAACATGGACTTTTCATCTGCGTCAGGACGCCCTTTGGTCTGACGGAACAGAAGTGACGTCGGCAGATTTTAAAAATACGATCACACGGGCGCTGAAACCGGAATCAGGAAGCGGATATGCAGTATATCTTTTTCCGATTCTAAATGCGGAAAAGATCTATAAGAAAGAGGCAGATATGGAGTCGCTGGGAGTTGAACTTCCTGATGATAAGACGATCGTTTTCCATCTTGAGAAACCTTGCGTATATTTTTTAGATCTTCTCAGATTGCCTGTGTATACGCCGTCCTGTGTAAAATATGCAGACGCAGATAACAGCGGCTGGGACAAAGATCCGAAGAGAAGTTTGTCAAACGGACCTTTTTATTTGGCAGAATACGTTCCGAATCAGTATTTTGTCCTTGAAAAAAATGAACGTTATTGGAAGAAAGATGCGGTTCATCTGGATCGGATCACTTATCGGTTCTATGACGATACGCAGTCTATGGCAGCAGCTTACGAAACAGGAGAAGTGGATGTGGCAACTTCCCTGCCGTCTGCAGTCATGAAGTTATATGAAGGGAAAGAGGATTTGCTTGTGACAGATCAGATTGCTACCCGATATCTTTATTTTAATCTGAATGTAAAACCGTTTGACGATGTCCGTGTGAGAGAAGCCTTTAATCTTGCGGTAAACAGAGAAGAACTGTGCAAGATCGTCGGGGAAGATACGGAGCCGACCTATAATCTTGTGGCAAAATATATGAAAGATAAAAATACAGGGAAATATTTTACAGAAGAAGCAAAGCAGCCTTTTGAAGAAAATGTAGAACGTGCGAGGGAACTTTTGGCAGAAGCCGGATATCCGAACGGGAAGGGGTTTCCCAAACTGACATACAGTTATCCTTCGTTGGAACTTGATTCGGATACGGCGCAAGTCATTCAGGAGCAGCTCAAAAAAAATCTCAATATAGAGATTCAGTTAAATGCACAGGAATTACAGACGAATTACAGTATGCGTCATGCCGGTAATTTTGATCTGTGCCGGATGAACTGGACAGCAGATTTTTCAGATCCATACACATATCTGTCAATGCTTCTGTCAGACAGTACTTATAATTGCAGCGGGATTCAGGATCAGCAGTATGACGATCTTGTCCGTAAATCAGATTCCGAGACGGATCCTCAAAAGCGGTCGGCGCTGATGCATGAAGCGGAACAACTGGCGGTTGGAGAGCAGTTTTATATACTTCCTCTTTATGCGATGAAGAGTGTGAATCTTGTCAATCCTAAAGTCAGAGGAATCCGACAGATTCCGGCAAGCGGCGCTTTGGAATACCGCTATGCCGAAAAAGAATCTTAAGAGGAAGAAACGGTGATATCATCTGCTGAAAGCACAAAATAATGTCGGTTAATGACAGAGGGTACATCCGGTAGCTGTTGCAGCGCAGCCGC
>CAJLUP010000033.1 GCA_905209865.1 uncultured Lachnospiraceae bacterium | reverse complement strand
TTCAACAAAAAGATAAATCAAAAAGAAAGTTGCCAACGATTACTTGACAGTAACACTGCGGAAACTCAAGAATGAGAGATGTTGAAAAAATAATGATTTTTATGTAGAATGATAATTACATGACTATAACAAATAGTTGTTCTGACGGAAAGGGCATTAGTAATGAAGATAAGTTATAATAAACTTCAAAAATTGATGATAGATAATCAGATGAAAAGAAGTGATTTGACGAGAGCTGCGGAACTTACACCTTACGCAGCGAAAAAAATAAATAAGAATGAGCCGGTATCTCTCGAGGTTTTAATGAGAATATGTAAGGTCTTTCATTGTGACATTGGAGATATATGTGAAGTTATCTTAGACGAGTGAGGAATGCTTGAAAATGGCAGGAAGCGAAAAGCAAACTATATTTAACAAAGTGAATAGTTTTTTAGATATGGAATTGATTACACCTATTGGTTCGATTGTACTGTCGTTAGACGATGAGCCAGTATATTTCAGTTATTCGGTTCTTGAACCGAACGAGAAGTATTTCTCTAATGTAGATGCTGCATACAGACTGAGTTATGATTTTGTTGCCGATGGAAAGCCGCACACCTTATTTTTCAAGTTTAAGGAGGGCAGTTTTGAAACAGAACCGGAAAGTGGCGAACTTTTTGAAGCGGTTTCTTTCTATAAAGAAAAATTTAAACTAACACTTGGATGTATTGCATCGTTTGTAGATTATGAGGATTATAATCTTGATTATGACGGCACTCTTTGCGATGCCGGCATTGAAATATATATTGCTGAAACAACAAAATCACAGACTTTTAGATTTGGAGTATGTTGGATCGAAAATTGCACTAAAGAAAATGATGTGCAAACTTGGTACGGAGCTGATCCGTCAATACAATGAAAATAAAGAGAGAAATTTTATTTATGCGTGTTTGAGAGGAGAATACTCAGGAGTGGATTGATGTTAGTTTAGATGCTCCTAATGGGAAATTAAGAGAAGAAGATGCCCGAAAGTGTTTTCTCCCATTTAGTGCAAAAGAAATTTTGGAAATTAATGAGTTGGTAAAAGTATCTTAGGAAAAAACTTTTGAAGGAAAAATTACAATCTCACGCTCTAATCAGGTGCTTGATAATGCCAAATTTATTTTGAGTGATACGAAAGAAGTGTTTACAAATATAAGACCGGTTATTGAGGAAGTTGCAAGGGGAGAGCTTGGAATTACAAAAAATCTTTCCAAAGTTTCTGACGCACTTGATGATATGCTTCTTGAGTTGGATAGTGTATTCAAAGCAAAAGAAGTTAATACAATGAATCAGATGGTATCTGTTGCATTGGAGTTTATAAATGCCTATGAGAAGCGGGATGCTTCATCAACAGAAATCGGAAATATGATTGAATTGCATATTGCTTTTTCAAAAACAGGAATACTACGAAGTTCAAACAACAAATTTGTTATTTTTGACACTCCGGGTTCTAATACCGCAACAAATGATGGGCATATGGAGGTACTTAAAGAAGCTCTTGAAGGCTTTTCAAACGGTATTCCTGTTTGGGTGTCACAGTATGAAGCAGAATTGAGGAGTATTGTGGAAGAAAATGATAATCCAGTTGATACTAACAGTAAATTACTTGTTGGCGGAGATGACAGCTTTTTGGCATATCCGTCTTTAGTTACGGCAACTACAAGCCTGTCAGGAAAGGAATTAGCATATTCATTGAACTTTCCGCAGAAAGCAATCGCCGGTTTACCTATTTTGGAATGTGCTGAATTTGGTAGAAATATTGTTACTTATGACGAGGTGCAAAAAACAGGTAAATTTTTTGAGTTAGGCAACATTTTTCACATGAACCGCAAAGAAAATGTAGAGGTAAATTTGGCTAAACAATCCTTTGCTTCTCATATTGGTGAGATACAAGGAGAAATGTTCAAAGAGTTATACGAATAATAACTTGGAAAGGATATACTGTGGAAACAAAACCAAGAATATTATACTTAAAGAAGATATTAGAAGAACGCACGGACGAGGAACATCCGCTTTCGACAACGCAGTTGATCAATATATTGAATGAAGAATATGGAATATCCGCACATAGGACAACCGTAACAAAGGATATTGCGGCGCTTCAGGAGTTTGGAATGGATATTGTGACCATTCATTCTACACAGAGCAAGTATTTTGTGGCAAGTCGTAAGTTTGAACTTCCTGAATTGAAACTGTTGATTGATGCTGTGGAGTCTTCAAAATTTATTACGAAGAAAAAAAGCGATGCATTGATTGAAAAGATACATACTTTGACGAGTCCGGCACAGGTAAAGAAATTGAAGCGCAACAATTATGTTGTAAATCGTATTAAGCCGGATAACGAACAGATATATTACATCATTGACGCTATCAATGACGCTATCAATATGGGAAAACAAATTTCTTTCAGATATTATGATTATACCGGATTGAAGAAGAAAGTTCTTAGAAATAAAGGTGAGATTTATAAATTGAGTCCGTACAAGCTTCTTTGGAACGGGGATAATTATTATGTAATCGGATACTCCGAAAAGAAAAGGAAGGTTATCAATTTCAGAGTGGATCGTATTGCGGGAACGCCGGAAATACTTGATAAAGATGTGATTGCTATGCCGGACGACTTTGATATAGAGAATTTTACAAAAGAAGTATTTTTTATGTTTCCGGGGAAAAGCATTATGGTGGATTTGCGGTGTGACAACAGCCTGATGAAAACAATGGTTGACCGCTTTGGAGAAGATGTAACAACTCTTGCCTATGATATGATATCATTTAGAATACAGACAGAAGTATCAGCCAGTCCTACCTTTTTCGGCTGGGTGTTTGGTTTCAATGGAAAAGTACAGATACTTGCACCGGAAAGTGTGAAGGAACAGTACAGACAGATGATTGCACGAGCCAATAAAGATATACGGGAGAACGAGTAGGGCATATTTCAAATTGTGCAGACGGACTGCACAATTTGAAAAGATTAAATTATAAGACTATGAAATGAGGTAGCGGATATGGAGAAAGATCCATTTAAAGAATATTTGAGAGAGGCTGAACCCGATAAAGCTCATAAAGGTTATGCGTGGAGTACAGCAATCGGACTTCAGGCGGTGGACGGACTCAAACCATCTAAATATTTGATTGATACTGCCATTCAAAATATCGAGGGCAAAATCACAATAAAAGAGGCGCAAAATCTCATAGATACGTATTACGAAGAAAAACCGGCACATTTACCTGATGAGGATCGTACAGAAGAAGCGGATAAGGTATCTTCCCGTATTGCTGAGATACTTTCCGAAACAGCGTTTTCTTTTTCTCCGAATGAGTATATTTCTATTCATCGCAAACTTTTTCGGGACATTTACAAACACGCCGGAAAGATAAGAGATTATAATATTACGAAAAAGGAATGGGTGCTTGATGGGGCAACCGTTATGTACGGAAGTGCTTCAGAACTGAGAGCTACTCTTGAATATGATTTTTCGCAGGAGAAAGATTTTAGCTACAAAGGATTGTCGATGGATGAGATTATCCATCATCTTGCAGTTTTTATTTCACGATTGTGGCAAATTCATGTTTTCGGAGAGGGAAATACGAGGACAACAGCGGTATTCTTCATCAAGTATCTGAGAACACTTGGATTTTCAGCAACGAATGATATTTTTGCGGAAAATGCTTGGTATTTCAGAAATGCACTTGTCCGAGCGAATTACACAAACCTGCAAAAGAATATCCACGAAACAACAGAGTATCTTGAAGTATTTCTGAGAAATCTGCTCTTAAATGAAAACAATGAGCTTCACAATCGAAATCTGCATATAAGTGGACTTCTGACTGATGAAAAAGTGGATATTGGAGGGCAGAAAGTGGATATTGAAACTGAAAAAGTGGATATTCGGAACGAAGAAGTGGACATTGAAAGTGTACTTTCCGAAAAAGGAAAAGATTTTTCTGTGAAAACGCTAGTTCATATCCAACGGCTTTTTGAAAAGTTTGGTTTTGATGAAATATTTGGGAGAAGTGCTGTAATGGAATTGCTTGAATTGAAAAGTTCCGGCGCTTCTAAACTTATTTCCAATTTGATACAGTCAGATATGATCGAACCTGTGTCAGGTCATGGAAAGGGAAAATATAAATTCAAAAATAATAGCTTACGGTAAGACAAAATCACAGCAAGTGGAAGTTTCACCTGCTGTGACTTTTTATATATAGTTATTTGATTTCAATTAAGCTATTGTAAATGTTCTTTTCCATTTCTTTTTGCTGAGAAGCAGTCAATTTGTCGGAAGTGCGGATAACTACTGTTCCAACTACTGAATGAGAACCGCTACTAAACATACCGGCACCGTCAAATCCGGCAAGGCACTCATTTCTTCTATTGGCGTCCTCAACAGTTGGATAAACTTCGATAGCACAACATAAAAGGATTTATTGGTTTAATGAATGAATATATTGCCAGGATTTTTGTTGACAAAAACTGCCGTTCCACAGGAATCGGTACGCAGCTTCTTACTTATGTGAAAGAAAAATATGATATAAAATCAATATAAATGTCAAATCATTACAAATGTATTGAATTAGAAATGATCAGGCATTATAATAAAGAAAAACGGAGGTGTGAAATATGTCAAGTACAATACAAATTCGTGTCGATGATGAGTTAAAAACGAAATCCGATCAGCTTTTTAAAGATCTTGGAACAGATACAACTACAGCAATTAGAATGTTTTTAACGCAAGCTGTGGCAAATAATGGTTTTCCATTTGAAATTAAAAGAATAGTACGAAGTCCATATAGTCCTATGACGGAAGAGGAGATTTTAGAAAAACTGGAGAAATCCAGAGAGTCAGCGGCAAAGGGAAACTACAAATCAGCGGAAGCGGTTGTTTCAGAACTGAGGGGAAAATATGGATTATAAGGTTGTTGTTACATCAGATGCAGAAGAAGATTTTGATAGATTTATTCAATATCTTTTCTTTGAAAAGAAAAATGAACAAGCAGCCAAAAATGTTCTTGACGATTTTGAAGATACATTAAATTGCTTGAAAAATGCTGCAGGAAGTTTGTCTTTATGTGAAAATCAAAGACTTAGAGCATTAGGTTATCATAGAATTAATTTTTTAAGACATCGATATTTTATGCTCTATAGAATCGAAGAAAATACGGTGTTCATAGATAACATATTTCATGAACTTCAAGACTACGAAAACAAAATGATATAAAATCGAGATAACAAAATAAAGGAAAAGTGTAAGCACACTTTTGAAAAAAGTCATTTACTGTAAAAATGTAAATGGCTTTTTTGCTTTTCTCGGTGGAAATGAAACAGGTCTTTGTTTTTGACCGGGAAAAGAAGAAAGCCCAGATGCCGGATGGACAAGGTGAGGAACGGAATCTGCAAAAAAAGCAGATCCGAAAAAAGTCACTTCAAACCATTTCTTAATGTAAGATTAGGGACTCCAGAGCAGAAACAAGCCCTGCGGAATATATTAGAGTATTGTGATGAAACTACATTGAAAGTTCCTTTTATTATGGGAATAGGTGTGAAGATGGCAGGCGGAATTATCATCCGTCATTTGTTGCCCGGAGAAAAATGCAGAAAGAGCTCCAAGATAAAGGATATAACGATATATTCATCCCCAATTTGATGGTTTTGCGACACCTATTTTATTAAGCCTAAAAATTGACGGAGGTTTTCAAGATCAACTTGCAATAAAAATTCGGCAAATGATATCGGGAAATGAATCTTTTTATCACGGAAATATTGAAGAATATAATCTTCCGATACAAGATAGTTCCCTGTTAATCCGTAGGTTATTTTTAAGCATTCTTGAGGAAAGAGGACAGCGGGATATGTGAGGTCGTGTACCAATCCTCTGTCGTTATAAAATAAGAATGGTTTGGAATGTTCAAACGCGGTCATAAAATTTTTCCCGAAGAGTTTTCTTTCGATTGCTTTGATCGATTGTTTGAATTCCGAGAAGTAGTCTTTGTCAGTTTTTAACGATATATATTGTTCAGGAGAGGCGTGAGAAGCCTTCCTGACGTTGTTTTTGAAAGTCAGGATCGTTTGTACAAACGAATTGGCAAATGTTGTAAGGGCGTCTATGAGCAAATAATATCTGTAATTTAAACTTTCTTGATCAAGTTCTAAGCGTCCGTTAGAGAGCGCGCGGCTGATAGTCGGTTCGTTTATTAGATTAAAGTAGAATGCCGTGACCTCTTCTTTTTCCTTCTCAACCTGTCGTTCTATGTTGTCTATGATCTTAGTGCATCCGACGGAAAAGGCGTCATAGTCCTTTGCCGAGATGTGGTAGGGGGAATGAAAATCCAAAGCTTCTTCCGCAAAAGAAAATGCTTTTGCAGAAAAGAAAGACAGAGAATGCGTTATGCTCTCTATCAGTTCTTTCTCCCCTATGATAGACCACGGCTTTTTGCGAGGATATAAAGGTGATAAATCTGTTTTTTTATTTTCTGAACGAGTCTGTTCATACAATTTTTCCCTGAAAGTCTCTAACAGAATACAGGCGTTTGCAGCAATCGGGCTTCCGGAATTAATTCCAGAGCCTCTATTTTGCGGAAATGCGATTAAAGTTTGGGTCAGATAAAAAATACAATGCCGGATCGCTTCTTTTTGAGAGTCGTTTTTGGCGAAAGTATTATAAATTTCTTCAGCAGTACAAAAATATTTGCGGCAAAGAATTTTGTCGGTTAAATTTCGATATTCTGTTCTTGTGAGATTGCTTTGCAGACTTTCAGTTTCTGCAAATGTTTCATCAAGCTCATTGAAAAATGAAGTGACAGGGGCGGCTTTTTTGAATTTGCTTGCGGCTTTGATATAGCAGATCAAAAAAGGCATAACAGAAACAGGAACGTTCCATTTGAATGCTGCGGGATCGTATTTGGATGTAAGATCTTCATAAGGCTGGAATTGTAAAAAGCAGGGAGTTCCCAGGCAGAGGAACTGGTACATTAATTTATGAATATATAAAAATTCCTGAGGATATTGATCGCTTTTTTTCATCCCATTATAAGCCAAAGAAAGAAACGCAGGATTGGAATAATCGGAAGAAGCATAATACATACATCTCTTGAAAAAATGAATCCATGTGAGTAAAGTACGTTTGTCGTAAGAAGTCAGATTTTTGAAAGCAGAGAGAATGCCTGCTTCTGAGGTAATGTGGATTGTTTCTTGTTTCGTCTCTTTCATTCTTTAATCCTCCCCAAGTATAAAACACTGCAAAAAAAATCAAAAATTTTTTGCGGCTTCATGTAGTTTGATAAAGATGGTTTAATGATAGTGCAGGGTAATAAAAACAGCCTGGTTATATTGTAAGACAATAGGAAAGAAATGGAAATAGGAGAATTAAGATGGTTCAAGAATTAAAAGAGAACGGGTCGGCAGATAAGGGAGAAAGAATAAGAGAAATTTATCTGTATTTATTATCTGAAACAGATTATTTAAAAGAGGCAGGGAAAGCGATTGAAAAGGAGACGGAGAGACTGCTGGAAGAGGACAGAATGAACCTGGAGAAAAAGACGCATGAAGAGGTGAGAGATGAGCTGTTTGGATTAGCGAAGGCTGCGGAAGAAAATGGATTCATACAAGGATTCCGATACGCCGTAATGCTGCTGGCAGAATGTTCATGAATTATTGTAAAGCTTTGACGATTTTTAAAATCTGCAGCTTCGTTTCATTAGTGCAGGAATGCAGCTCATGGAGGATTTCCTGTTCAATGGCTGAGGAGGAGTCATTATATTCGTCGGACAGAATATAGTCAACGGTAGTGTCTAAAGCATTGCATATCTGTACTAAGACAGAAAGTGAAACTTTAACACGGTTATTTTCGATATTGCTGATATGACTTGTATTTACATCGGCAGCAGTGGCAATATATTCTTGCGTTAAGTTTTTGGAAAGGCGGATTTTTCTTAATTTTTCTCCTATTTGTTCGAAATTTAAAGTATCCATGAAATGACCCCCAAAAAAATATTGATTTAATTGTAATATTGATTTAATTATAGTATAATGACCTATAGCTATAAAAATATTAGTTACAAAGGAAGTGTGGAGCGAAATGAAGTGTGAAAATTGTGGAAATGATGTCAGAGAGGGAGCGAGATTTTGTCCAAAGTGCGGAAGCAGTCTTTTAGAACAGCAACAGAAAAGCGCTGAGAATATGGTCAATGCAGACGGTATCAGTGAGGATGGACAAGACGAAAAGAATTTTCATTTTGAAAAAGTGAAAATGATTGGCAGACTGCGTTATAAGATTATTAAAACAGAAGTAAAAATCAGCGGAGAGAAAGTAGGGATCAGACAAAATATCCATAGATTTTTGAGAAAGGAAAAAGAGGATCATATCAATCTTAAATTGTCAGAAATCAATTCAATGGAAGTAAAAACAAAAATGGATTTTTGGGATACGTTGTATGCTGCGATCTTCGGGGTGATGTACTTAATGGATATAACGGATGTCGTGTGGCTTTTGTTGATTGCTGTTTTTTTGTATACCGGTTATGGGAAGATCCTTAATTTGAAAATGAATAACGGAATGAACTATGAAATTGCTGTCAATGGAATGTCAGAAGATGTGGAACAGTTTCAAAAGTTGATTGCACTTAAGGGCTGAAGGGAGGCGCTTAGATGAAATATTGCAGAAAATGCGGAAAAGAGCTGAATCCGGATTCTCAATATTGTCCGAGCTGCGGTGCTTCGGTCAATGAGAAGCAATCGGAACAAAATGCAAATTCATTTCAGAAGAGTGATACGGATGGATCTCTTTGGGATTCGCTTACCGAATTTTTTAAGGGCCTGATCAAATATGTGAAAGAAGCGGGGATACATATTTACGGCATGATTGATAAAGAGATTCATAAGGAACCGAATATACCAAAAGATTCCACATGTCCGTATTGTAACAGTGAGGATACATTTCCGGTTGTTAAGAGCGAGACAGAAGTTAAAACAAAAGGTTACAGTATGGGACGTGGATGCTGTGGAATGTGTCTGCTTGGCCCGTTTGGATTATTGTGCGGAGCACCCCTTACAGGCTCTAAAGTAAAGAGCAGATCTATCACCTGGTGGGGATGTAAAAATTGCGGAAAACAGCATTTAGCACAGCATGACGCCGTTGAAATGTTATGTTCGTTTATGAATAAAATGATAGTAAATTGTCTCTGCTATGGTTCGATTGCTTCTCTTTTACTCTATCCGGTACTGGATGAATTAGTACATGGATTTTTAAGAACGATCATTGTTGTTTTGATCGCTGTTATAGTGGGAGTTTCGGTGCCGTTATATTTTTACTATCAGTTATGTGAGGATATGGATAAACAGTTAGGGTATAGTGTTTGGGATATTTTAGAAGTAGAAAAGAAACAGGAAATTTGGAGTTGTATAAAATATTCCATGATTTCTTTAGCAGGAACACTGGTTTTTGTTTTTCCGATCTTAGGATATTTTGCAGAGTGAGACAATGATGGATAAAAGAAGAATATATAAGAGACTTATGATGGCGGGAAGAGCGACGGGATGTCATCAGTTACCGGAACGAAGCTTTTTCTTTCATGGAAAACAATTTCCGGTATGCGCAAGATGCACAGGAGTGTTTATAGGAGAAGTGTTAGGTATCTTCCTGTTCAAGGTCGGAGAGATTTCAAACGTAACAGCAGTTTTGTTCTTTTTAATCATGTTTGCAGATTGGTTCGTACAATATAAATTTCATTACGAGTCAAATAATATACGCAGATTAATAACCGGTCTTCTGTGCGGATATGCGTTTGGGAATATTATTATGAAATATATGAGATGTT
Source organism: uncultured Lachnospiraceae bacterium (assembly GCA_905209865.1). Classification (GTDB taxonomy): domain Bacteria; phylum Bacillota; class Clostridia; order Lachnospirales; family Lachnospiraceae; genus Mediterraneibacter. The sequence goes on along the minus strand of CAJLUP010000033.1, from coordinate 6,647 downwards.
TTATGTAATCGGATATATTAAAATGGAACGTAGGAGGAAATAGCCATGTTTTGTGAGAAGTGTGGGAAAGAAATAAAAGAGGTTGATAAGTTTTGTCCGTATTGCGGAGCAGAAAATAAAACAGATAAAGCAGAGTCAGTTCAGACCGCCCCTTCGGATTTCAAAGACAAGGGAACAGGGAAAAAGAAAAAAGGAGCGGTTATTGCAATCATTGCTTTAGTTATTATTGTGGCAATCGGTATTTTTAAGTGCAGTTCAAAGGATGAAATATTAAGATACAATGTGCATGTAATTAATAATACCGGTTTTGATATTTATGCTCTTTATGCTTCAGAGCCTGAGGTGGATGACTGGGAAGAAGATTTGCTTGGGAATGATATCTTGCGTAACGGTGAAAGGGTAGATATCGAGTTTGTGATTACAGAGGAGGATCTTGACTGGGATTTTGCGATAGAAAATTTTGAAGGAAATATTCTTGAATTTTACGGTTTGAGTTTTGCGGAGTGTGATGTAAAAGGGGCAACTTTGATTTTGGAATATGACGGCTATGAAGGAACAGCGTCGTTATATTAAGAGGATAGAATAAGACAGGGGATGTTAAAAAATGTTTTGTGAAAATTGTGGAAAAGAAATAGGAGATAAGAATAAGTTCTGTCCGCATTGCGGAGCGTCTGTACAGCCTGAGCAGTCTGCACGGGCACAACAGCAGGAAGAACAGCCAAAACAGTCTGAGCGGTCAGAACAGCAGGAAGAACAGCCAAAACAGTCGGCGCAGTCGGAACGGAAGAGCGAACAGCCAAAGCAGCCGGTACAGTCAGAGCGGCAGGAAGAAGAGCAGCAGATAAAATCTGCACTGAAAAAGAAAAAAACAGCGGCAGTGATCGGAGTTATCGTGATGGCAGCAGTCGTAATCATTGGAATTATTGCAGCGGTAAAAATATTTGGCGGTTCCGATTCAAAAGAAACAGCACAGGATTCAACGTATAAAGAGGTTAAAGAGGATGCCGCTGAAAAAGAATCGAAACCGGCGACAGAAGAAAAGATAAAACATGGAAAAGAAACTGTCGGGGAGGCGAAAAAAGATTCCGGACAAGAAGAAAAAAAGGAGCAAAAAGATAACAGTAAATGGGAAGGCGTATTGACAGATCCCGTCACAATGGGATGGGCAGGCACATACAAAGACGATGATTCGGGAGACAGGCTTGTGATTGCGTCCATTGGATATGAATGGTCCTATGTTATCTATACGTCCAGCGGACAGATTTTTGAGAAAGAATCAGAATGCGGCACATTCGGAGATTATTTAGAAGGGCAATATTATACATTCTATAAAAATGAGAACGGATTGTTAAGTGTAACTTCAGGTGCAGGCGGAGGCTGGGGAAATTATCGCAGGATCAGCGGGACATATACGCCGGATCTGGAAATCGAAGGTACTTATGAAAATGATACGACTACGATGATCGTGTACGATCAAATGGCAGAGGCAAGCACAGAATATGTTCCGACAGGATCTGATATTGCGGCAGTCCGGGTAGAATATAATAACGGCCTGGTGATAGATGGAAGATTGTATACGCAGGGAGACGGAGGTCTTTCGATTATAGACAGCGTTACAAAAGAAATATATGGAATCGCTACTTTTGAAAACGGACAGGTAAGCGTGACCGGAAGCGGATTTGACGGTATTTTGGAATCTAAGTAAAAAGATATGAAATTCTGACAAGGATATATGGGAAGAGGAAATAAGAGACGCCGCGTGTTTGCGGCGTCTCTTATTTGCAGTGCGCCTTGCGGCGAGCCAAAGTCCGGGCTTGCCCGAGACCTTGGCGACCGCTTACAATCCCGGAATGTGCCTTTTGTCACTTCCGGTGATTGTTCATGAAAGACTGCATTCATTTAGCAGTTGTTGTGTTTTTTCGAGCGCCTTTACTTTATGAAGATCCGATTGAATCTTCTCTGCAAGTAAAAGATGTTCTTTTGCAGATTGGATTTGATGGATCTTTAAATATGCTTCTCCTAATAAGTATAAGATTTCGGCAGTGTAGGCGTGTGAAGGCTGGAGGATCATTTTTCGGATGTTGAGACAGTTTTGGTAGTTCTCGATCGCCTTTTCATATTCGCCTTGATAAAAATGCCATAATCCAATACTTTGGTAAGACCATGCTGTGTCAGGATGGGTTTCTCCTAATGTGAGTTTTCGGATTTCCAAACCTTTTGAAAAATATTCAAAAGCATCGCTGAAATGATAAGAGGAGTCGGTTCTTGCTGCCTGGGTATAGTCATTGCCGATCATCGTTAACGATGCGGCGATGATCGGTTCGTTATCAGGGTATATTTCCTGACGGATCTCTAATGCCTTTTTGTGCCATGTGATGGCATCTGCGTATTTTTTCTGTCGTTGATACACCGTTCCGATATTGTGATAAGAATAGGCAATCTGTTCAAGGTCCGGCTGTTCAACCGATTCTCGGATCTCACGCGCCTTTTGATAATTTGCTAAAGCTTTATCGAAAATATCAAGGTTGATATAGATCACTCCCATATCATTATAAATATCCGATGTCAATTTCGGATCTTCGATATGGTTGATATCGATAATATTTTGCGCTTTTGTAAAATAATCCAAGGCCTGTTCGTATTTTGATGCTTTTCGCATCACGACTCCTAATTTGTCATATAATGTGGCAAGTTTTTTCGGAAAATCCTTGTTTGACTTTTCTATGATCGTAATTGCAGATTGATAGTGAGAAATTGCTTCTTTATAATCGGCAAGTCTGACTGCAAGTTTTCCGGAAGTTTCGTAGTAAGATATGTGCAATTCGATGTCGGCTGAGGAGTCTTGATTTAATAATTTTAATCCTTTCTGCAAATACGAATACGAATCATGATACATCAGACTGCGCCATAAGATCAGGGCAATGTTGTACATTAATTCGAGATGTTCGTCAGTATATTTGAACATGAGGCGCGCATTTGCAAGAATTTCACATAAATCGTTTCCTATACTGTCTTCGATCACATCTGCGGAAGCTGTGTTCATAAATTCAATTATTTTATTGATAAAAACAGAACATTTTTCTATGGAAGGCTCCGTATTATTTATTACAGCGGCTTTAATAACCGGGTGCAGATGAATCTGCGACGAAGCGGGGCCTCCGGGTCTGCTTTGTATGATCCAGCTTTGTCGGATCAAAGTGTTGATATCCGAATTATTATAATCTAAAAATTGTTTGAATAAACGCTGTCTGATACCGTTTATTGACGTAAGAGACAGGTTCATCAATATTTCCTTTTGGATATCGGTAAGATTGCTTGTGTCGAAAAGTTTGGATATAAAGTTATTCATTTTTTCCTGTTGATAAGTATTATCTTTTTCAATCGACACTTTGCTTATATCTTCATATTCGGGACTGTACAAAATATCCGTCATTTCTTCGGGTGTTAATGTTTCGACAGCCATCGTTTTTGCGATCAGCTCTAAAAGAAGAGTATGCCCTTCTACCATATCGAATATTTTAAAATAGTCGCTGTATTCATCTTCGGCGATCGTAAACTGCCCGTAGTGCATAAATAATTGAAGTTGTTCTTGTTTGGAAAGAGGATAAATCGGTAAGAGAAACTTTTCTGAATCAAGATCAGTTTCCCGTGAAGTGAAGAGAATATGTATCGGTAATTTTTTTAATCTCTCATAGTTTTCCCGATCCTTCGGGTGAGTATCCATATTGTCGATGATGAGCAGAGTATCTTCACCGTAAGAAGCGAGAAGAGAAAGACGTTTTTCAAATTTTTCATCTTCAGAAAAATGAGATTCGTCCAATCCTGTAAATTTTATTTTTAAAATCGTGTTTTTTATGTCGCCTGTGAAAATGATCTGCTGGATTTGCGTATAGGAATCTTCATATTCAGCGGCATATTTAAGAGAACAGTAGGACTTCCCTAAACCGCCGATTCCGTAGATGATACAAGTTCCCAAACGGCATAAAACAGAACGTATTTTTTCAAACAACTCCTGCCGTCCGAAGAAAGCATTGTTTTGTATCGGGTTATGAAACGGTTCAAAAGCAATGGCGTTGGAAGAAGACTGGCGAGCGGATTTTGACGCGGATTTTGGTGAAACCGCATTTTTTTCATATCGGACTTCTTTTAATAAAGTGAGCAGAAAGGTTTCTGCGGCTTCATGTGATCTGTGTTCTTTATAGTCAGAATATGCCGTGTCTATTACTTCATTTGAGTTTTCGGTGTTTAGAACGTATGTGTAAAGGTTGTGAACACTTTGAAAATCAGTTCCGATATCGGACTGGCGAAAGACATCTTTGTAAAAAACATCACAGGAAATGTCTTTTTGCATTCCGCGTTTATTATTTTTGATGTTGCTGATAATTGACGGATCGAGGTTAAGCCACTCGGCGATCCTTATGTTTGGAATATTCAGTTCTTCAGTCAGATATTGAATGATGACAGCGTAATTTAACATATTTACCTCCGATCAATAATGAAAGTTGTCATTTTGGTGTCAATTTTTTGTCATTTGACAAAGGACGATCTTGTCAAAAAGATGTCAAATTGCAGTTATTCATGATGACGGAAAAGGGTGCTACGATAAGTTTACAAACAAGAAAGCAGTTGATACAAAAAAGGTTCAGGCAGCAGTTATTATGTAATGATTATATCACAAAGTAAGGAGGATAACTATGGATCACATGATTAAAGAAAAGTTTATTGTAACAGACGGAAAAATAGTGACAGACGAAATATACAGGGTGACGGGACTGGATGTTGAAATGGATCAGGTCATAAAAAATATTTCATCGGAAGAGTCAAATATATATTTTTTCGATAAGGATTTGTCAGGGAGATCTGAAAATGAGAAAGACGTCAGTCTGGCATGGCTGGATACAGGAATTAAGACGAATAGAAATGAGCCGATGATGATTTCATTATTAAAATGGTCTGATTATTTCTCAGGGTATTATGTCGGAACTCCGTCTTATTTAGTAAATGGAATGTGCAGGCGAACTCCGCATTCTGAACGAAAACTTCGATCAAATTTATTGAAATTCTGTAACCGATACAGGAAAGATCATGCGGATCGTATTTGTAAGATCGAACCTGAAGTAAAAGACAGATGTGAGATATGTGACGAAAAACCGATTTTTATAAAAAATGAAGAAGCGCTTTCTAATGTTACAGAAGCGATATATGACAGATTACTGTTTCCGAACTGGAAGTCGATGAAAGGACTGGACAGATATATAAAAATTATAGGCACAAGGATAATGCAGCTTGTCAGCGCTGAAAGGACGGAATATTTTGTAGCGAATAAAACGAAATCGGTAATCGTGAATACCGGGATGATGGATTTATTTGGAAATGATTTTTTAGTGCTGTACCGTTATTTTGAAAAGTATAAAACGTATATTGCGGAGTGTGTGATTGAGAGCAAACAGGATTATTTAAGCTATGGATTTACAAGAGAACAATCGATGATACAGATTGAGCCTGTCAGTTTTTTTGAGGAGAAAGAAGAAGTATTCAACCCGAACAAGGAAGATTTTGATATTAATCAAAATTGCCTTATTCATATTATACAGGAACGGCGGGATCGTTTTCCGGAGAGTATCAGAAGTCAGAGCGATAATAAGATCGCAGGTCAGATCATGAATGCGCTTGAGCGGGGAATTAAAATGCAGCGCCGCGACAGGTCATTTGCCAAAGCTTCTTATTCAGGAAAAAGCGGGACGATTTCATGGTTTATGCCTCTGCATATAGACGCGCCGTTAAAGGAAGAACCGGAGCTGGTCATGGTAGTAAGGAAGGCAGGAGACTTCTATGAGATAAAAACAATTTTACCTTATGATGATGAATTAAAAGACCGCATTACTGCCCTATCTTTATACAGCAAAATCTGGTGAAAAGGAGGGATGCTTTAGGGGAAGGGATTGTATGTATGCGGATGACTTCGGATCAGTACGAAAGGAGATGCCGAGGAAGGAGGTGCTTTAGTAGAGAAAAAGAATTAAAAAAGAATCGGATGAAAAATGTGGAGAAGTACAATAAAGGAGGAAGATAAAAATGAGTGAAAAGAAAGAAAAAACAGCAGGGAATCTGGCAAACAGCGCGGTGGAAGGGTATGACTATTCTGTAGCAGTAAGAATGTCAGGAAGAGCAGGTGCAAATTCGCCGATCGGCGGTAAGGGAAATGCTTTTGAGGTGATGTATTCTGATAAGAAGAATCTCTCGAATTTGCTGAAACCGGACACAACAACAAAATTGACAAATTCTTCAACCGCCCGTCAGGTAGATTTGGTTACGAAGCGGGGCAATCGGATCATTGAGCGGATTCAGTGCAAAGATACTCCGAGTGCGAAGGGAACGATGGATACGATCAAGCGGGTGCAAAATGGTCAATATCGGACGACGCAGCTGGTCGGAACGACGGAAAGCGCTGCGGCATTTAATGCAAAAGCACCTTCGCAGGGGGTGACAAAAGTGATGAAAGACAGTGGAATCTCAACAAAAGATACAACCCGTGTAAGTAATAAATTTAACGGGGTGCAGTCATCCACCGGAATTGCCAATGCGGCAAAATCGTCTGCAAAACTTGGGGGGCGCTTTCGGCGGTGGGATCGCTGCCGTTGAATCGA
>CAJLUP010000032.1 GCA_905209865.1 uncultured Lachnospiraceae bacterium | reverse complement strand
TAGATGCAGACAAGGAAGGATTCCTGCGTTCAGAGACGTCGCTTATTCAGACGATCGGGCGCGCGGCGCGTAATGCAGAAGGTCATGTTATCATGTATGCAGATAAAATTACGGAGTCGATGCAGTTGGCGATTGATGAGACGAAACGTCGTCGTGAGATTCAGATGAAATATAATGAAGAACACGGTATTACTCCGAAGACAATTCAAAAATCTGTACGCGATTTAATCAGCATTTCTAAAAAAGTAGCTGCGCAGGAGCTGAGACTGGAAAAAGATCCTGAGTCTATGAGTGAGAAAGAACTTCAAAAATTGATTGCTGATCTTACAAAACAGATGAAAAAGGCAGCGGCAGAATTGAATTTTGAAAGTGCGGCAGAACTAAGAGATAAATTAGTAGAATTAAAAAAGGTGTTAAATGAAATAATGTAACAGCAGAGAGGAAATAAAGCAGATTATGAGTACAAAAATGGATGCTCGGAAATATATTAAAATCCGGGGAGCAAATGAAAATAATCTTAAAAATATAGATGTAGATATCCCGCGTAATGAACTTGTTGTTCTGACGGGACTGAGCGGTTCGGGAAAATCATCCCTTGCATTTGATACAATTTATGCAGAAGGGCAGAGAAGATATATGGAGTCTCTGTCTTCTTATGCAAGGCAATTCTTGGGACAGATGGAAAAACCGGATGTAGAAAGTATTGAGGGTCTTTCGCCGGCTATTTCGATCGATCAAAAATCAACGAATCATAATCCGAGGTCCACGGTTGGAACAGTAACGGAAATCTATGACTATTTTCGTCTTTTGTATGCGAGAGTAGGGATTCCTCATTGTCCAAAATGTGGGAAAGCGATTTCAAAGCAGACGGTTGATCAGATGGTCGATCAAATAATGGCAATGGAAGAGGGAACGAAGATCCAGCTGTTGGCTCCGGTAGTGAGGGGGCGAAAAGGAACCCATGCAAAGTTATTAGAAAGAGCAAAGAAGAGCGGATATGTGCGTGTGCGCGTAGACGGAAATATGTATGAGCTGACGGAAGAAATCGTGCTTGATAAAAATATTAAGCATAATATAGAAATTATTGTGGATCGTTTGATTGTAAAGCCGGGAATTGAAAAAAGGCTGACAGATTCGGTAGAAAGTGTTCTGCATTTATCTGAAGGATTATTAAGTGTTGATGTGATCGGTGGAGAAATGCTGAATTTCAGTCAGAGTTTTTCGTGTCCCGACTGTGGGATTAGTATTGAAGAGATTGAACCGAGAAGTTTTTCGTTTAATAATCCGTTCGGGGCATGTCCGAACTGTTACGGACTTGGGTATAAGATGGAATTCTCAGAAGAATTAATGATCCCAGATCCATCGCTTTCTATTAACGAGGGTGCGATTGCAGTGATGGGCTGGCAGTCGTGTACAGATAAATCAAGTTTTACTCATGCGATTCTTGAAGCGTTGAGCAGAGAATATGATTTTGATTTGGATACTCCGTTTGAAAATTATTCGAAAAAAGTCCACGATGTAATTATTCATGGTACAAACGGTAAAGAGATCAAAGTGTTTTATAAAGGGCAGAGAGGCGAAGGCGTTTACGATGTGGCGTTTGAAGGGTTGATTAAAAATGTAGAACGCAGATACAGAGAGACCGGATCCGAAACGATGAAAGCAGAATACGAAACTTTTATGAATATCACTCCGTGTTCGGCGTGTAAGGGACAGCGATTAAAACCGGGAGCTTTGGCGGTGACAGTCGGCGGCAAAAACATCGCGGAAGTGACGGCGTTATCCATCGGAAAATTACAGGAATTTCTTGAAGAACTTGTATTAGGCGAAACACAAATGCTTATCGGAGGTCAAATCTTAAAAGAAATCAAAGCGCGGATCAAGTTCCTTATGGATGTAGGGCTTGATTACCTGACACTTGCCCGAGCTACCGGAACGCTTTCCGGAGGCGAAGCACAAAGAATCCGTCTGGCGACCCAGATTGGATCGGGACTTGTCGGAGTGGCATATATTTTGGATGAGCCTAGTATCGGACTTCATCAGAGGGACAACGATAAGCTGCTTGCGACCTTAAAGCATCTTCGTGATCTTGGAAATACGCTGATTGTTGTGGAGCATGATGAAGATACGATGCTGGAGGCAGATTACATTGTAGATATCGGGCCCGGAGCCGGAGAGCATGGGGGAGAGGTCGTCGCTGTCGGAAATGCGAAGGAAATCATGGAAAATAAAAATTCAATTACGGGGGCGTATTTGTCCGGAAGAATTCAAATTCCGATACCGCAGGAACGCAGACAGCCAAAGGGATGGCTGAAAGTGATCGGAGCAGAGGAAAACAATCTGAAAAAGATTGATGTGGCATTTCCTCTCGGAGTTATGACTTGCGTGACAGGGGTTTCGGGATCGGGAAAGAGTTCTCTTGTAAATGAAATTTTATATAAACGTCTTGCCAGAGATCTAAATCGTGCAAGAACAATTCCCGGAAAGCATAAGAAAATAGAAGGGCTGGATCAGGTTGATAAAGTGATTGATATTGACCAATCGCCGATCGGACGTACACCACGATCGAATCCGGCAACTTATACAGGCGTGTTTGATTTGATCCGCGATTTATTTGCGGCGACACCGGATGCGAAAGCGCGGGGATACAAGAAGGGACGGTTTAGTTTTAACGTAAAAGGCGGACGGTGTGAAGCGTGCTCAGGAGACGGTATTTTGAAAATAGAGATGCATTTTTTGCCGGATGTATATGTTCCCTGTGAAGTTTGTGGAGGAAAAAGATACAATCGTGAGACTTTGGAAGTGAAATATAAGGGGAAAACGATTTATGATGTCCTGAATATGACAGTAGAAGAGGCTTTGGAATTTTTTGCTCATGTTCCGAGTATCCGCAGGAAGATAGAGACATTAAATGATGTCGGACTTTCTTATATCCGTTTAGGACAGCCCTCCACAGAATTATCAGGTGGTGAAGCGCAACGTATTAAGCTGGCAACAGAGCTTAGTAAGAGGAGCACAGGAAAAACTGTGTACATTTTGGATGAGCCGACTACAGGATTGCATTTTGCAGATGTGCATAAGCTGACAGAGATTTTGCGTCGTTTGGCAGAAGACGGGAATACGGTGATTGTGATTGAGCATAATCTTGATGTTATAAAAACAGCAGACTATATTATTGATATTGGACCGGAAGGAGGAGACCGCGGCGGTACAGTTGTGGCGTTTGGAACACCGGAAGCAGTGGCAGAGAATGAAAATTCGTATACGGGGAAATATATAAAAAAGATGCTGTAGTAGAAAAGATAATTGGAAAAGTTATAAAAAATCAGTAAAAAACTGCCGGGTAATAAAAAAAGGGGTTTTCATTTTTAACTGAGTCGATTATACTTAAGAATGCAGATTGGTTGGAAGGGGAATCGATCAATCTGTTTACGTGTTGATGATAAGACCCGTGCGGGGAGAGATACAGATGTTTTCAGAAGGGGTTGAAAACATTGGCGGGGAAATTTAGAAGGGAGAATAGAATATGTCGGTAGATATCGGAATAGATTTGGGAACAGCCAGTGTGCTTGTCTATGTCCGCGGCAAGGGAGTCGTTTTAAAAGAACCTTCAGTTGTTGCATTTGACAGAGATACGAATGTGATCAAAGCAATAGGAGAAGAGGCAAGGCTGATGCTTGGAAGGACGCCGGGCAACATTGTTGCGGTACGTCCTCTCAGACAAGGTGTGATCTCAGATTATACGGTAACAGAAAAGATGATTAAGTATTTTGTCAGGAAATCTCTTGGCAAGAGAACATTTAAAAAACCTAGGATCAGCATCTGTGTGCCGAGCGGCGTTACAGAAGTGGAGAAAAAAGCAGTAGAAGAAGCGACCTATGCGGCTGGGGCAAGGGAAGTCCATTTGATTGAAGAACCGGTAGCGGCTGCCATCGGAGCTGGAATTGATATTGCAAAACCGTGTGGAAATATGATCGTAGACATCGGCGGAGGTACTGCGGATATAGCGGTGATTTCACTGGGAGGTACAGTTGTAAATACATCGATCAAAGTTGCGGGAGATGATTTTGACGAGGCGATCGTTCGCTATATGCGTAAAAAACATAATCTTCTGATTGGTGAAAGAACTGCGGAAGATATAAAGATAAAGATAGGAACAACATATCCTCTTGTGGAAGAGGAGACGATGGAAGTTAGGGGAAGAAATCTTGTAACCGGATTACCGAAAACGGTTACGGTAACTTCGTCAGAAACAGAGGAGGCTTTGAGGGAGGCCACCGGACAGATTGTGGAGGCTGTAATTGCGGTTTTAGAACAGACACCGCCGGAGCTGTCGGCGGATATACTTGACCGGGGAATCGTTTTGACAGGCGGCGGATCAATGCTTCGCGGTTTGGAGGAACTGATTGAAGAGCGGACAGGCATTAATACGATGACAGCGGAGGATCCGATGAAAGTTGTCGCAATCGGGACGGGTCAGTTTGTTGAATTTATGAGTGGACGAAAAGAAGTCTGATAGAAAAATTCAATTTGACAAAGAGAGAGAAAGGGCAGGGATGTGAGCAGTATGGCACATCCCTGTTATAATGTGTACGGGAAAGTCAGAATTGTGAAAAAGGATAGTGAAAAGAGGAAAGTGCTGTGGAAAAAGTTACGGGATATGTAGGACACATCGTGTTTCGAAATGCAGAAAACGGGTATACAGTGTTTCATTTGGAAAATGACGACGGTGAAGTGACTTGTGTCGGTAATTTTAATTATATAACAGAAGGAGAATTGCTGGAAGTGACGGGAGAGTATGTGAACCATAGTGTGTATGGGACTCAGTTGAAAGTGATGTCACATGTCGCGAAAGAGCCGGAGGATTTGGTGTCGATTGAGAGATATCTCGGTTCCGGTGCGGTCAAAGGGATTGGCGCTGCACTTGCCGGACGGATTGTTAAGAAGTTCAAGGAGGATACGTTTCGAATTATAGAGGAAGAACCGGAACGTCTTGCTGAGATCAAAGGGATTAGTGAGCGTATGGCAAGAGAGATTTCAGCACAAATGGAAGATAAAAAAGATTTGAGAAAAGCGATGATCTATCTTCAAAAGTATGGAATTTCTGCGAAGCTAGCTGCAAAGATATATCAGTATTATGGAATGCGTGTATACAAAGTTATGGAAAAAAATCCGTATGAACTGGCAGATAATATTGAAGAGATTGGATTTCGCACTGCGGATGAGATTGCGGCCCGCATCGGAATACATACCGATTCTGACTATCGGATCAAAAGTGGATTGTTTTATACGCTTCAGCAGGCGGTAAGTGAAGGTCACATTTATCTTCCTCAGGATGAATTGCTGCGGCGGGCAGGAATTCTATTGGAAGTGGAAATTGAAGATATCGGAAAGCATGTTATGGATTTGTGTATAGAGAAGAAGACGGTTATGAAAGAATGGACTGATGGAAGCAAAAATGAGATCAGAATCTATCCTGCCCATTATTATTATATGGAACTGAATACAGCGAAAATGCTTCATGATTTAAATATAGACTGTAATATGCCGGAAGACCTTATGGAAAGACGCCTGCGAAAAGTAGAACAGGCAGAAGAAATTCAACTGGATCCAAAGCAGCATATTGCTGTGATCGAATCGATCAAACATGGTCTGCTCGTATTGACCGGCGGCCCGGGAACGGGAAAAACGACGACGATTAATACGATGATTCGTTTCTTTGAAAGCGAAGGTATGAGTATTTTATTGGCGGCGCCTACAGGAAGGGCTGCAAAAAGAATGACAGAAGCGACAGGGTATGAAGCGCAGACGATTCATCGTCTTTTAGAAGTGAATGTGAATCCGGAAGAGACGGAAAGTACAGGCGGATTTCTGAGAAATCGTCAGAATCCTCTTGAGACAGATGTGATCATCATTGATGAAATGTCCATGGTTGATCTGACGTTAATGCATGCTCTTTTGTCGGCGATTGTGCCGGGAACAAGACTGATTCTCGTAGGAGATGTGGATCAGCTTCCGTCTGTAGGTCCGGGAAGTGTTTTAAAAGATATTATTGCATCTGATCGGTTTCATGTGGTCACTTTGACCCGTATTTTCCGGCAGGCGGGGGAGAGCGATATTATTGTAAACGCACATAAGATCAATGCCGGAGAACCTGTGATTTTAGATAATAAAAGTAAGGATTTTTTCTTTTTGCGGAGGCAGGATGCGGATACGATCATAGGAATTGTGATTATGCTTATTCAGAAAAAACTACCGAAGTATGTAGGCGCCGGGCAAAGGGAAATTCAAGTTATGACGCCGACACGAAAAGGACTTCTCGGAGTGGAACGTTTGAATGTAATCCTGCAGAAATATTTAAATCCGGAAGAGCCGAAGAAGGCTCAGCGGGAGATTAACGGGCGTTTGTTCAGAGAGGGCGATAAAGTAATGCAGGTGAAAAATAATTATCAGCTTGAGTGGGAAGTATCGACGAAATTTGGCTTGACGGTAGATAAAGGAACCGGTGTGTTTAATGGAGATATGGGTGTTATTACAGAGATAAATGAATATACAGAAACAATGGAAGTGGAGTTTGATGACTCACGCAAAGTGAAATATGGGTTTGATATGGTGGAAGAATTGGAATTGGCATATGCGATTACGGTACATAAGTCTCAGGGAAGCGAATATCCGGCGGTGATCATTCCGCTTCTGCCCGGACCTAAGCTTCTTTATAACCGAAATTTATTGTATACAGCCGTAACAAGAGCAAAGAAATGTTTGACGATCGTAGGGAGTGAAACGGTATTTCAAGAGATGATACAAAACAAAAACGAGCAGGTACGATATACAAGTTTGGCAGAGTATATCAGAGAATTTTAGATCTTCTCTATCCAAAGGTTTGTCCTTTTTGCGGGGAGATCTCTCCAGAAGGAATATGTGCGGAATGCAAAAAAAAGATAGTGTATGTTAGTCAGCCAAGATGCATGAGATGTGGGAAACCAATCAGGGATGAAGATAAAGAATATTGTTTTGACTGTGAAAAAAAGGCGTCATGTATTACTCAAGGGCGAAGCTTGTGGCTCCATAAAGAACCGGTTTCAACTGCTGTTTATAAATTTAAGTACAAGAATAAACGCAGTTGGGGAGAGGTGTTTGCAGGAGAGATGGCCAAATATTATACAGATCAAATTAAAAAATGGGAAATAGAGGAAATGATTCCTATCCCTTTACATCAGTCTAGGCGGAGAAAAAGAGGATACAATCAGGCGGAAATTTTGGCAAGGTATCTGTCAGAAAAAACAGGAGTGCCGTATGCGTCAGACGTTCTGTTCAGAACGAAAAAAACAACGGCGCAAAAGCAGCTTGACAGACAGGAACGGATGGCCAATCTTAGAGGAGCTTTTTCTGTTTCAAAAGAGTGGAAACCTGCGGAAAATGTGCTTTTGATTGATGATATATATACGACCGGAGCAACTCTTGAGCAAGCTGCAAAAATATTGAAAAAGGCAGGAGTGCAAAATGTTTACTTTTTGACTATAAGCATTGGACAAGGTATTTAAACATATGGTATAATAATCATACATATGTAATTATTTACTGTATTTAGAATATAGTATATAGATTTTGGAAAATACATAGGAGGACGAGAAATACGTCATGTTGGATAAAAGGAAAATACGTCTGATGACTCGGGCTGCTATTTATGAAAAAAAATATGGAGAAGAAGATCTTAAAATCAGCAGTTATTATAAGAAAGATTATTCTAGTTTAAATACGTGGATTACGCTTATTTGGATTACGATCGGTTACGGATTGGCAGTGGCAGTACTGTTCCTCGGCTGGGGCGATTCTATAATGGAAGGTCTTACCCTTGCCAAATTATTTATTTTTGCTGCGGTTGCGGTCGGCGTTTATGTGTCGCTGCTGATCGCATATGGAATCGGGGCCGGAAGCTTTTATAAGAATAAGCATGTGAAAGCGAAACAAAGAGTGAAAAAATATTTAAGAGATCTTTCACAAATTGAAAAGATCAACAATAAAAAGGAGATAAACAAATCATGAGTACATTGCTTGTTTGGAGAGAAAAACTGCAGAGGATCTATGCATTATATTCCATATATATTCAGAAAACGCTGCAGTTTGTGACAGGGCTGGTTCTGTTTTGGTCGATTAATTCTAATATTGGGTTTATGAACCCGGCTTCATCTGTTTTTTGTCCATTAGGAATGGCGGTGATTTGTACTTTCCTTCCGATGACGGTGACTGTTTTGGCAGCAACAGCGTTGATACTTGTACATTTTTATGCATTGTCACTTCCTATTGCTCTTGTGGCGCTTGTTTTTTTCATTTTGATGTATATTTTTTATTTTCGGTTTACTCCGAAAAAGGCATGGCTGGTAGTGCTTTCAGGACTTGCGTTTAGCCTGAAGATTCCCTTTATAATTCCAGTGGCTTTCGGACTGCTCGGATCTCCGGTTTGGATCGTTCCGGCATCCTGTGGAATTGTTACTTATTATATGGCGGATTATGTGAAGGCTTCTGCTACGGTTTTGAAGGAAGCGGATGCAACCGGAATAGCCGTTAATCTGATGAGGTTTACGAAGCAGGTGCTTGCAAGTAAGGAAATGTGGCTCATGGTCATGACAGTGATGATTGGTATTCTGGTGGTGAATTTTATTCGGACAAGAGGTGTAGATCATTCATGGAAGATTGCGTCGGCAGCAGGAGCGGCAGTTTGTGTTGTTGTTTCAGCAGCAGGAAATGTTATCTTGAGCACGAATATATCTTATATCGAAATTATCTTGAGCGCAGTTCTCGGAGCGGCGGCAGGGCTTGTATTTGAATTACTCTTCTTTTCTGTGGATTATTCCCGTACGGAGAATGTTCAGTTTGAGGATGATGAATACTACTATTATGTGAAAGCTGTTCCGAAAGTGGGAGTAGCTGTTCCTGAAAAGAAAGTGAAACGGATTACGGAAAATCAGCCTCAGGCAACTACAGTAATCGGAGAAGAAGCGGAACAGGAGATCCTTGATCAGGGCAATCTCCGCAGACGGTTTGGGAAAAAAAGCAGGAAAATAGAGACAGAGATGGATGCAGATGAAATTCTTTTGACAAGAAGTTTGAGTAAAGAACTCGGACTGGAAAAAGAAAAATCAGAGTAGATAAAGAACGATGTATTAAAGACAAAAACAAATCATAAGGTGGTGATTACGGTATGTTGGATTGGATAAGGAGTATTTTGGACAATTATACAAATGGTATGTATTTTCCGGATATCCATATCAAAGATGTGATCGAGATATTGATCGTTGCCGTAATCGTGTATGAGATTATGCTTTGGATTAAAAATACAAAGGCTTGGATGCTTTTAAGAGGAATTATTATGCTTGGTGCATTCATTCTTTTGGCATGGATCTTCCAGATGCATACAATCTTATACTTGGCGGCACAGTCGATCAATGTACTTGCTATTGCGGCAGTCGTTGTGTTTCAGCCGGAACTGCGGCGCGCGCTGGAGAAGCTCGGAGAGAAAAATCTGCTCAGCAATATTAATCCTTTTGATAAAAACAGAGAGAATGAACGTTTTTCTGATCAGACAGCAGAAAGTATTGTGACAGCTTGTTTCGAGATGGGAAAAGTCTGTACAGGTGCTTTGATCGTAGTAGAACAGGCAATTCAGCTTACGGAATATGAGATGACCGGGATTGACTTGGATTGTAAAGTGTCATCCCAGGTGTTGATCAATATTTTTGAACATAATACACCTCTTCATGATGGCGCTGTTATTATACGGGGCGACAGGATCACTTCTGCGACATGTTATCTCCCTCTTTCCGATAATATGCGGATCAGCAAAGATCTTGGAACGAGACATAGGGCTGCTTTGGGGATGAGCGAGGTGTGTGATGCTCTTGTGATTGCAGTATCGGAGGAGACGGGACTTGTTTCTGTAGCAATGGGCGGTCAGTTGGACAGAGGAATTACAAGAGAAGAATTAAGGCAGCGCCTTAGCCGGATTCAGTATAGAAACGCTGACTCAAAGCGGTTTTTCTTACGGAAAGGATGGCGCAGAAAATGAAAAATCATAAGTTTACGGATAATTTAGGACTAAAGATTATAGCAGTTATTTTTGCGGCATTTTTGTGGCTTATTGTTGTAAATCTGGATAATCCTGTGAGCACACAGACTTTCAGTGAGGTTCCGGTAACGATTGTAAATGAAGATATTATTTTGTCAGCGGGCGATACTTATCAAGTGCTTGGGGAAGAGAAAGTGAGTGTTGTCGTATCGGCAACAAGACAAGTACGGCAGAAATTGACAAAAGAAGATATTATTGCAACGGCAGATATTAAAGAGATGGATACGAGTACAGGGCTTGTTCCGATTAAAATATCGATACCGAATTTTGCCGGGAAATATGAATCTGCGGAGGCGGCTCCGAGAAATTTGCAGATTCAAAGAGAAAAATCAGGGAAAAAAGTTCTCTCTCTTACGGTAAGTACAGGAGATTCTAAAGTCAGGGACGGATATATATTAGGTGATATGACGGTAAATCCAGATAAAGTGACGATCACAGGTCCGGAGTCTATTTTGGATCAGATTGACCGTGCTGTTGCACTTATTGATGTAGAAGGATTATCAAAAGACAGTGAAGAAACTGCAAAACTTGGATTGTATGATATTAGCGGAAATCCCGTGAGTCAGACACGATTGGGAAATAACCTTGGAGAAAGCGGTATTACAGTATCAGTTGAAGTATTGAAGATTAAGAGTGTTCCGATCGCACTTAGTGTTTCAGGAACGCCGGCAGAAGGATACAAATATACGGGATATAGCAGTGAACCGGAGACAGTTCAGATATATGGGGAAAAAGAAATAATTGACAAGATTGAGGAGATTGACGTTCCGGCAATCGATGTCAGTGGGGCGTCGGAACCGGTTCAAAAAGCAGTTGATATTTCGGAATATCTGCCGGAGGGGGTTCGCCTTGTAGATGAGAAAACAGCAAATGTAACTGTTACGGCAATGGTAGAAGAAGAGGGGACAAGAACGATCAATTTCATGGTGAGTTCTATACAGATCAATAATTTGGCGGAAGGACTGCAAGTTTCTTATGAACCGGATGCAGAGATTTCGCTCCGTTTCAGCGGAGATCAAAAAGCTTTGGAAGCGCTTGATATCAGCAGTGCGGTTTCTGTGGATATGTCTGCCTATGTAGTGCCGGGCGTCTATAATGTGCTTGTAGAAGTAGATATTCCAAACGGTATTACATTAATGAAAAAAGTGACTGTGCAGCTTACCGTTGGAGAAAAAGAGAAGGAAAATGATAGCGAAACCAATACGGACTCAGACCGCGCAGAGCAGTAAATTACGGCTTTGATAAAAAAGTCTGTCAGTCATATCAGAAAAAGAAAGACAGCGGGTCAGAGAGTGGGATCAGAATAAAGGGAGACGAAGTAATGGTAAGAAAAAAGATAGTGATCAATAATCCTACAGGACTTCATTTAAGACCGGCAGGAACATTTTGCAAAGCAGCGATCCAGTTTAACAGTAAGATTACAGTGGAAAAGATTACGAAAAACGAAAATGTGACGGCAAATGCCAAGAGTGTACTCAGCGTACTTGGCGCTTGTATCAAAGACAGAGATGAGATTGAGATTATCTGTGAAGGAGAAGATGAAGAACAGGCGCTGCAGGAGATGCTTCGCGTTGTAGAAAACGAACTTATATAAGTGATGATAATAGTAATGAATACTAAGAAACCGTGTCAGAATGATAATGAATGATACGAAAAAGGAGGAAAAAATGAGCAGAGCAGCATTGGTGATCATGGCGGCAGGAATAGGAAGCAGATTTGGGGGCGGAATTAAACAGCTTGCTCCTATTGGACCAAATGGTGAAATTATAATGGATTATTCAATTTATGATGCGATTGAAGCCGGGTTTGACAAAGTTGTATTTGTTATAAGAAAAGATTTAGAGAAAGATTTTAAAGAAGTGATCGGAAACCGGATCGCGCAGAAAATAGAAGTTGCTTATGCTTATCAGGAAGTTTCAGATATTCCGGAGCAGTTCGCAGGGAAATTTGCAGGAAGAACAAAACCGTGGGGAACAGGTCAGGCAATTTTATGCTGCAAGGATGTTGTGGATGAGCCGTTTCTCGTAATTAATGCAGATGATTATTATGGAAAGAGCGCGTTTAGAGAAGCATATTCCTATTTGACAAGCATTACTGCTGCTGATAAAATACAAGTTTGTATGGTTGGCTTTGTATTAAAAAATACATTGAGCGATAACGGCGGCGTAACAAGAGGAATCTGCCGTGTAGATGAAGACGGAATGCTTCAGGAAATTATTGAAACGCATAATATAGAAAAAGACGGTGACAGAGCGGTTGTCAGAACGGAAAACGGTGAAACAGAATATGATGTGGATTCGCCGGTATCTATGAATATGTGGGGATTGACACCGGAATTTTTCGAGATATTAAAAACGGGCTTTGGACAGTTTTTAAGCGAAACGGATGCAGAGAATCTGAAAGCTGAATATTTGCTTCCGACAATTATCGGAGAACTTTTGGAAGATGGAAAAGTAAGTGTGAAAGTATTGAAGTCCGAAGATCAATGGTTTGGAGTGACATACAAAGAGGACCGCGAGACGGTTGTAGAAGCGGTGAAAAGTCTGGTAGATCAAGGGGTTTATCCGGACAAGCTGTAAGGAAAGACCGGGGGGATATAAGAAAAACCGTACATTTCAAAAACGGAAAAAGGAATTGTTAAAATGTCAAAGAAACAAAAACCAAATGGAAATACCGGGCGAAAGAATCATAATAAGGGAAAATATGCGGAGCGGTCAAGGAAGAACGGTTTCGGGAAATTTTGTCTGATTCTACAGGCAATTATGAGCGTGGCATTTATGGGAGTTCTTATACTGCTTGACATGCTTCCGATGAAATATTTGGGACTTGCAGCGTTGCTTCTTTTTTTCTTGTGGTGCATTGCATTTACAACACAGGCAGTCAGGAAGAAAAAAGGAACAATGGGAAAGATATACAGTCTTCTGATGATAGCGGTGCTTGCTGTCGGTACATATTATATTGCAAAGACAAATAATATGATTGCAGCGATTACGAGCGGTGGTTCAAAAGTAGATAAGATGGTTGTTGCAGTTCTTAAAGATGATCCGGCAGAAACTCTGGAAGATGCGTCAGACTATAATTTTGGAGTACAGTTTAACACCGGAGCGGAAAATATGAAGGCTGCTGTTCTTGATATTCAGGATCAGATAGGAGATATCGCTACGACAGAATATACATCGGTTCAGGAACAGGCAGAAGCTCTTGCTGCGGGCGAAGTTGATGCGATCATTTATAATCAGTCTTATACAGAATTGATGGAAAGTGCAGTGGAAGGTTATAGTGATCAGATTCGCATTATTTATAAGCATGAGATTGAAACAAAATTTGATTTCGGCGGTTCTTCCAAAGATGACAGTCTGACAAAAGGACCATTTACAGTATATATCAGTGGAATTGATACATATGGGGAAGGAGCAGATGATGATCGTGATTCTATCCGAAGTGATGTGAATATTATTGCGGTCGTGAATCCTACGACCCATCAGATCCTACTGATTACAACGCCGCGAGATTATTATATTCCGATACCTGGAATATCCGGAGGAATGAGTGATAAACTGACGCATGCCGGAACGTATGGAATTGATGTGTCAATGGAAACTCTTGGTGCGTTGTATGAAACAGATATTAATTACTATGTTCGGTTGAATTTCAGCTCTCTTATAGAGATCGTTGATATTTTGGGCGGCGTTGATGTTTATTCAGAGTATGCATTTACTACCGGATGGGAGTCCGGCTATGAAATGGAAGTGCAGCAGGGAATGAATCACTTTAATGGAGAACAGGCGCTTGCATTTAGCCGGGAACGTCATGCTTTAGAAGGCGGAGACAATCAGAGAGGTAAGAATCAGCAGGCTGTTATTACGGCGATGCTTAAGAAAGTTCTCTCCCCGTCAATGCTTTTGAAGGCGAATTCGATCATTAATCAAGTGAGTCAGGATATTGAAACAAATGTTTCGCAGGGACAGCTGAATTCTCTTGTAAAAAGTCAGCTTAAGTCTGGAGCAAAATGGACGATTCAGTCAGTGGCAGCAAGTGGAACAGATGGTGAAGATTACTGTTACTCTGCACCGGATATGCCGTTGTATGTGCTTTATCCAGATGAAGAGGTTGTGAACAGTATTGTTGAATTGGCAAATGTTGTGGAAGAAGGCGGCAGTCTTGAGAGCGGAGAAGCATTGAACTAGTAAAATAATGCGGGAAATATGGATTTTTTTTGGTTATATTTAAAAAAGAACTGAAAATAGTAGGATAGAATAGACAGAGCTGTTTGCAGATGGTTGAGTAAACTATGGTGAGCAGTTCTGTTTTTGAGTGGGAATGGCTTTTGGAGCTTCTGTAATATGAAAATGTTTAAAAGGAGAATAAGAAAAAGTAATTAAATTAAGAATGTTTTGGATATAAAAAGTACATTGTGTTGTTGCATAAGTCTTTTTGATGAGGGCAAAAATTTGGTTGACATTAATTTTACAAAAAGTTAAACTAGTAAAGGATTTGCGTTAAAATTAAAAAAAACTTAAGAATATACATATAACAGGAGTGCAAAATATGGGAATAGTTCAAAAACTTATTAAGTATTTAGGAACGGTTCTATCCATTATAATGGTTGGAATAACGATATTGTTGGGCTTTAGTGTTCGCTGGATGTTTAAAACATGGCCTAATTTAGCTGTGGATGAATTGGTATTTCATCTTACAGAACCTTTGGATGGTACGAATCAAGATATGATTATAGAATACATAATGCAGTGTATTATTCCAATGGTATTTGTTTTAATTTTGTTTTCTGTATTTTTAATAATAAAAAGGAAAACAAAATATTATAATTCGTTTGTTATAACCGGCATATTTCTTTCGATGGGCGGAATTGTGATTTCTTTGTATGTAGCATGGGAAAAGATAGGGATAGGAGAGTATCTGTATAATCAATTTGCAAAATCTAGTTTTATAGAAGAACATTATATAGATCCTAAAATGGCTGATCTAGAGTTTCCTGAACAAAAACGAAATCTTATTTATATTTATTTGGAATCTATGGAAACTACATATGCAGATGAAAATAGTGGGGGTGCGTTTTCGGAAAATTATATACCGGAATTGACAAAGCTCGCACAAGAAAATGAAGATTTTTCAGGTGAGTCTGCAAATCTTAATGGCGGTCATACGGTAGAAGGTACAACATGGACTATGGCAGGATTGTTTGCTCAAACATCAGGGATTCCATTGAAAACAAACATAAATGCAAATAATATGGATACGCAGGAACACTTTTTCCCAGGTATTATGACTTTGGGAGATATATTAAAAGAACAAGGGTATTCTCAAACGCTGCTTATTGGATCAAAAGCTGAATTTGGGGGAAGAAAAGTATATTTTACAGAACATGGGGATTATTTCATGGATGACTACGACTATGCAATAGAAAGTGCTAAGATACCTTCTGATTATAAAGTTTGGTGGGGATACGAAGATGAGAAGTTGTTTGAGTTTGCAAAAGAAAAATGTACGGAACTTTCTCGTCAAGAAGAGCCATTTAACCTTACAATGCTTACGGCAGATACGCATTTTGAAGATGGATATGTGTGTGAGAAATGTTCAAATGATTATGAAGACCAGTATGCAAATGTTATGGCATGTTCAAGTAAACAAGTTTATGAGTTTATTGAATGGGTAAAACAACAGCCGTTTTACGAGAATACAACAATCGTATTATCAGGGGATCATTTGACAATGGATAGTGACTTTTGTGCAAAAGTAGATGAAGAGGAAGAATACGATCGAAGAACGTATACAGCATATATTAATTCTGCTGTTAATCCGATAAATAATATGAAGAGAATGTATACAACAATGGATAATTTTCCGACAACGTTGGCTGCTATGGGAGTTAAAATAGAAGGAAATAGGCTGGGACTTGGAACAAATTTATTTTCAGACCAACCAACATTAATGGAAAGTGTTGGGGAGGAAATGCTAAAAGCTGAGTTGAAAAAGAAATCGGAGTTTTTAGAAGAAATTTCAGGAATAGACAAAAACAATGAAACTGTATTAATCAGAGAAGGGAAAAAAGAAGGAGCATACATTGAAACAAAAGTTGAATCGGATTCTATAAAAGTGAGCATAGAAAAAATAGATCCTGCGATAAAAGAAAAAATAAATACGATTGTTTTGGCTGTATGGACAGAAGAAGGTCAAAGAGATTTACAATGGATAGATGCTGAAAAAATTAGTGAGACGGAATATGAAGCGAATATAAAATTTGATTTGTTCAATAATGCAAAAGGAAAATACTATATTGATGTTCGGGCAATAGAATTTACAGATGTAGAATATGTAATAGGAAGTACTGCGTGTAAAGTAAAATAAAAAGAAGATCTGGGGCTGTTGCAAAATAGATGAGTAATCATCTATGGAGCAATAGCTCCCTTTTT
>CAJLUP010000031.1 GCA_905209865.1 uncultured Lachnospiraceae bacterium | reverse complement strand
CATGTATTATATTAATGCAAAACAGCAAAAAAAGAAAGAGGAAATACATATTTTTTATGCACTTCCTCAGATATTTTACAAAAAATTCATATTTTACATCTTATACATTGTTCACAAATTCCAAATATAGACACTTTGTCCAGCATTTGTCTATTTCGTCTTTTTCTGCTGCTTTCCTACTAACAGATGAAATCTCTTTTTTAAGAAAAAGCGGGAAAGTCTTTTGGAAAGCTTTCTTTCACCATAACTTTTTTCCAGCAGCGATCCGCATCCGAACCACATCTTCACATTCAAAAGAGCCTGATATTTCGCGATGAACTGTTCTTGATAAGGCGACTGCAGCACGGATAAAATACAGTCTGTTTCGGTTCCGTTGATTTCGTTTACTACATCTTCTTCTCTGTTTTCACCTTCCCGGATCAGCGCATGTCCCGTCAGACAGATCCCTTTATCATAATACTTCATCGCATGCTCGACAGATGCAAGCTTCTCCTCGGAGTCTGCAAGCAGAAATACTTTTTTTCTGTTCCTTTGAAGATATTTCATAAACATTTTTATAAATGTCTGATTGTCTGCTTCTCTCAGCTTCACTCTGTCCGTTTCCCCTGCTGCTTCAAGGATCTCTGTCTCCCCCGGAAGCATCAGACCAAACCCGGATATCGTTTTTTTCCATTCTTCTTCATCCCGCACACTCATCAGAGTGCTCATGGATAGGATCTCTATGATATCAGCCGACTCTCTCTCCATAAACGCGATTGCCTTCACCATAGCTTCTTTCGCTGTCAGGCAGTCCATTTCTGTACTCAAAACAGTTATTTTTTCTTTCATACACATCACCTGTCGTCTCCCTCGGATGTACAATTTTATCAAATTTGCTTGTCTTTGTAAAGAAATATTCCGCCCTTCGCCGCTTTCTCAATGCCCCGTTCTGCCGTTTTTGTTTATTCTTCTGCTATGTCTGATCTGCCCGACTGCTTTTTTTCTTTCTTGTTACAAGCCCTCCGATCCTTCCCGTTTCTTTCGATGTAAGGGATTTCCACCCCTCTGCCATCACTTTATCGAGAAGTCCCAATTCTTCCGCTACTTCGTATTTTAATTTTTCTTCCGGATCAAGGTTTGCCAAATCGATCTTTTTTGATTTTTTTCCCGACATACAACTGCTCCTTTCATTTCTTTGCAAAGAAGTGTTGCCTGTTTTTCTAATTCTATTCATCTGCTCCGGTTTGGCGTCTTTTACTTCCGATCCGATTCTGAAATCTCCTCATTCACGATCATCCCGTGAAAGATCGCGTTGACCTTCCGGGTATAAGTTTCCCATTCTTTCTTATAAAAATCTAATTGTTGCATCCCTTTTGAAGTGATCTTATAATACCGCCTGTTTCTCCCTTCAAACTGTCTGTCGTACACTTCCAGATACTCGTCTTTCTGAAGTCTTCGCAAAACCGGATACAATGTTGACTCCGATACTTCGATCACTTTCCTTACATCCTGCGTAATCCTGTATCCGTATGTTCCAGTCTCTTCCATAGATACAACCGCCAATACGATCGCATCCAAAAGAGCCGCCCCTGTATGAAATGCCATGCGTTCCTCCTCGATTTCCATTTTCCAAAAACAAAAAAACGCTCCGATCCCCTGCCGGATTTTTCATTGTAAAATCAAATATATTATTCAAGTAATATTATATTTTATATAATATCATTTGTCAAACAAAACTCTTTCCAAAATAAAACCGTATCAGAAATATCATAGACTTTTCCAATACGGTTTTCATTCTTAAACAATCCCATTTTGTTCCGGCTTTTAATTCTTTCGTTAATAATTCAAAAGAATATATCCTGCTATCACACAGTGGATCACAAAAAACACCGGTACGCTTATGAAAAATTTCGGCTTCTTTGTTTTATGGCGAAACATCATCATCCCTGCCAGCGCCCCGACAGAACCGCCTGCCAAAGCGGCAAGAAGAAGCGCCCTTTCCGATATTCTCCATTTTCCGCTTTTTGCCTTCCATTTATCTAAACCGTACATCATCCATGTGACTGCATTTACAGCGATCAGATAATACATCAGAATTTTCATACATTGATCTCCTCTTTTAAAGTAAACGAATAAATGATCTTCTCTTTCACGCATTTTCCGGTAAGCTGCGAGAGCGCCTGCGCATAATATTCCAACTGCGCATGGTATTTTTCTGCCAGTTCTTTCCCGTTTTTCACCTGATCTGTCTTATAATCAAGCACGACAAGTCCGTCCTCTTCTTCAAAGTATACGTCAATAATCCCTTGTACAAGTATCTTTTCCCCAGACTGATCTCCCGGATAGATCTCCGATGCGTCCACGCCGATCACAAACGGCTGCTCTTTATAAAGCATTTCTTTTCTTGCCGCCCGGGACATACGGCTTCCGCTCTTTGTCTGAAGAAAATGCATCATATCTTCAATCCTGATGCAGTCTGCCATTTCCTTTGACAAACGTCCTGCTTCTGTCAGCTTCTCCAACTCAGCTTCCAGACCGCTTTCATCATACTCTTTTGCAAAATCAAGCAATTCAAGCATTTTGTGATATGCGCTTCCTCTGGAAGCTCCGGAAAGCGTGTCTTCCTTCTTAATAAAATGAGGAATAAGCGGGACAACTTCCGGTTCTTTATACATCTCTTCACCGGATTCTTCCTGCAGAATCGTTCTTTTCTTTAATTCTGACACCGTAAATTTCAACTTCATACTGCCTTCAAAATCATACGGATAAACATACTTCATCTGCTCATCCAACCGATCCCGGAATTTCAGATCATAAACCTTTTCCGCATCCCAATGTTTCAACACATCAAGCGCCAGCTCTTCTGCCTTCACCTCTGAAACATCCGGTTTCAAATCTTCCTGCGTATAATAAAAAACATCAACCGGAGCATCCTTTCTTACTCCTCCCGCCGTTTCAGACCAAAGCGCCGGCATGATCCAGTCAAAATAAGATTTTGCCCCTGTAGTAATCACTCCGTTTTCCCCTGACTGCATCACAAAATGATGCGGCAGAACTCCGGTCATGATCAGTTTATCCTTTGCTCTTGTCAGCGCCACATACAAGATACGCATTTCCTCCGACCACATTTCATACATTAACTCCTCACGAATCACTTTTTTCAGAAAGGTTGGAGCCTTTGTCCGCCGTTCCAGATTAATCTTATCCACTCCGATTCCCCATTTTGGATGAAGGAGCATACTGCTTTTTGTGTCCTGCGTATTAAAACTTTTTCCCAGTCCTGCTGCAAACACGATCGGAAATTCCAATCCTTTACTCTTATGAATACTCATGATCCGCACTGTATCCGCCTGCTCATCCAGCGTTCCTGCTTCCCCGTAATCTACATCATATTTTTTCAGTTGTTCAATATACCGCACAAAATGAAACAATCCTTTATAACTTGTTCCTTCAAACGCCTTGGCTTTCTCCACGAGCATTTCGATATTTGCCGTCCGCTGAGCGCCGCCTTCCATCGCTCCGATATAGATACCGAATCCGGTTTCCTCTATAATTTCTTCCAGCAGCTCATGAATCGGAGTATAAGATACCTTTCCTCTGAACCTATCAACCTGTTCAAAGAATTCCGACAGCTTCTTTTGCAAAACCGGATCGTTCGCTTCTGCCGAAGCATACAGCCGTGCGCTTTCATAAAACGGCGTATCCGGGTATTCCATCCTGATCTTTGCCATCTCTTCTGTTCGAAGGCGTCCAAACGGAGAAGTCAGCGCCGCCGCAAGCGGAAGATCCTGACGTCCGTTATCAAGTATTTTCAGATAGTCGAGTAACACGCTTACCTCATACGCCGCAAAATAACCTTCCCTGCTTACAGAATACGCGGGAATCCCTTCTTCTGCAAGAACTGCCGAAAAATCTTCCGCCCATCCTTTCACACTTCTTGTCAGAATCACGATATCCTTGTATTTCACCGGGCGGTACGTTTCTGTCTCTTTATCAAAAACGATTCCTTCCCGCATCAGCTTTCTGATTCTCTTCGCGATCATTCTCGCTTCCGTCCGGCGTACATTTTCTGTATCCTTTTTCCACTCAGCCAAAACCAGCAGCTCTGTCTTAAACAGATCGTTCTGCTCTGATGTATCTGACCTTTTATTTCTTTCGTCTGTCTCCCGGATTTCAGGGAAGGACGCTCCGGCATAAAGAGCCGCGTTATCGTCATATTCTATCCCGCCCATTTCTTTTTTCATGATTTGATGAAAAATATAATTAACGCCGTCTAAAACTTCTTCCCTGCTCCTGAAATTCTTATGCAGATCGATCCGCTGCTTTTCACTGT
Source organism: uncultured Lachnospiraceae bacterium (assembly GCA_905209865.1). GTDB lineage: Bacteria > Bacillota > Clostridia > Lachnospirales > Lachnospiraceae > Mediterraneibacter. The sequence continues at coordinate 12,299 of CAJLUP010000031.1, read as the reverse complement.
CTTCCACGCTGTATGTATTATATTTTTCCATGAACAGTTCTGGTCTTGAAAGACGAAAACTGTAGATGCTCTGCTTTACATCTCCTACCATGAAAATATTGTTTCTCCCGTCTGCCTGCCCTGACACACTTGTCAAAATCGTTTCCTGAACGAAATTGCTGTCCTGATATTCATCGATCATGATCTCTTCAAACTGCTTCGCATACTCACGAGCGACAACGGAAGGAACAAGTTCTCCCTCTTTTTCTTCTGTCAAAACAGCAAGGGCAAACTGTTCCATATCGTTAAAATCTATCATATTTCTGCTGCGCTTCTTCTCTGCAAACTTCTCTGCAAACTGCTTTACCAAAAGCACAGCCGTTTCCACTGATCCCCTTGCCTGAAGCAGATCTTCTTTCCATGTATTTTCCGATGTGTAAAAATACATTTCCTTTATTCCTGTTATCGCCTTTTTCGCCTGATCTCTCAGCGACTTCACAAGTTCTCGCTTCTCAGGCGATACGCTGTCATCCTTTTTTCTGGAGAGAGTCTTCCATTCAAACTGAGTAACTGCGCGATACATTTTTGCAAAATCACTGCTTCTCCTGATATTCTCTACATGTAACAGATCTGACTCCAGCATATCTCCATACATATACGGACCGTCTGGTTCTTCACATATTTTCAGACATCTTTGAAGCAGCTTCTCCGGTTCATTCACGCGAAGATAAACATGCTTCAACATCTGCTGTACCAGCTTTTCTTCCGCTTCGTCTTTTCCGTATATTTCCACACATTGATCCAGCCATTTCACCGGCTGGGGATAACTGCGGGAATATTCATACAGTTTTAAGATAATCCCTTCGATCTTCCGGTCATTTTTCCCGGTTCCAAACCGCTCTGTAAAAGAGAGAAATTCTTGATCTCCTTCTGCATACCGCTCTTCCAGTAATTCGTCTAGAACATCCTGTTTCAGAAGCTTCAGTTCCCCTTCTTCCCCGATCCGAAATCCCGGATCAAGATCGATCACATGAAAATGTTCCCTTATCACAGACAGACAAAAACTATGAATCGTTGTAATCGGCGCACTATGTACTAAAGTCGCCTGCTGTTCCAAATGTTCGTTTCCCGGATTTTCTTCCAGCCTTTTCTCAATGGCTGCCCTAATCCTGTCTTTCATCTCCGCCGCAGCCGCCTCTGTAAACGTTACGATCAAAAGATTGTCTACATCCACCGGACACTGCTCGTCTGTAATCCTTTGTATGATACGTTCTACAAGAACGGCTGTCTTTCCAGATCCGGCCGCCGCAGACACAAGAATATTCCGATTCCGAAGATCTATCACTTTTTGCTGCTGTTTTGTCCACTTCACGCCCATACTCACTGTTCTCCGCCTTTCTCTTCCCGCTGATATACGTCCTGATCCTTCTCCTCGTTTTCCGTCAGCGTCTCCTTCATCTTTTTCACGGCTTCTTCAGAAGAATATTGTTTCAGTCTGCGGTAACTGCATCCTTCCAGCCGCGGATCGAATCCGCAGATATCTTTATACGGACAATAATCACATCCTGTCGCATCTCCCATTTCATATGGAGAGACAGATACTTCCCCTGCATACATTCGCTCTTTGACCGATTCTTCCTTCTGTTTCGCAAAAGAAAGGACCGTCTGAAACATGTCTTCAGAAAGAGCGCGGGAATTTTTACTAAGCGAACCATTCTTGTTTCTTCCTATTGGAAATAGAATTGAATTTCCTGAAAGATCTCTTTCCAAATGAGCCAGAACCGCATCTTCCCCATTGATCAGACCGTCCTGCTTCAGTTCCTTTAAAATGCTTTTCTCCACCGCCTCTTCTGTCTCTTCTTCTGAAACGATCGGATCTTGAATACGATAATAAAAGATCCCCGCCGGCACGATCGTTTTATCAGGATATTTTCTCTTTTCCACCTCCAGCGCCGCATTCAAATAAACCGGAAGCTGCATCTGCAGTCCGTGATAGAGCGACGTAATATCAAAACGTTTCATTCCTGTTTTATAATCCGTCACTTTCACATATACATGATCGCCATCGAAACAAATATCAATCCGGTCGATCTTCCCGCTTCCAAACTGCATCTCATATCCGCTCGGAACAAAATCCCCCTTTTCTATCTGCTTCGTCAGCGCCCACACCGATGTTCGGATGAGCCGTTTGATCCGTGTGATCATATATTCATTTCGCGCGGAACTAAAAAGAACGGTATTGCCATAATCAATGATACTTTCTTCCACACTTGCATCGATCATCTCATCACGAAGAGATTCCGGTATTTCCTCCCATCTCAGCTTCTGTGCATCTGCCTTTTTAGAAAACACTTCCAAAGATTTATGTGCAATATTTCCAAGATCAAGCGCCTCAAATCCATATTCTTCCCGATCAGAAAGCCGCAGTCCATAACTGAGAAAATGGGCATACGCACAAGACGCAAACTTCTCCAGTCTTGTCACGCTGACACGATTTCGGGAAGTATAAAGTTTCTCTGCCATTTCCGACGCCAGCCTGGTATCGGTTCTGCGCAGAAAACCTGCGTCTAAAATGCCGGAAATCTCCTTCTCATTTTTTCCATCCTTTATGAACCATGTATACAGTTCTTTCCACGGGTCATCTACACCGAGACGACGGCAGCAAATTCCTTCCGCTACTTTCTTTATGCCGCCCTTGCGGGTAATCTCACATTCGCGAAGCGCTGTATTCTCCTCATCCTTCACTGCAAGCTTCGGAAATAACCGCCGAACTTCCTGTATCAAATATGAAGGACGCATCATTTTCCCGTCTCCCGATACCTTCGACCATGATAAACTTAAAAACTCTGTCGGCTTTGTCAGAGACATATATAAATAGAACTTTTGAATGTACAGCTTCTCCTTCGGTCCCGGAGACAAAGCGATCTGCTTCTTTCTAAACTCCTCTCTGTCTTTCTCAGACAGGAGACCTCCTGCTCCTGCATTTCCGGGCAAAAGCACATCGTTCGCACCGACAAAGAAGAGCGCGCGTATATTTTTGATCCTTGTACGTTCCACATCGCCGATCACAACCTGATCGATGCCCGGCGGAATTACCCCCACCTTCGCCTCCTCGAATCCAGCGTCAAGAAGTTCACAATATTCTTTCAGAGAAATCGGTTCCTCTCCTAATAACTCTGCGAATTTATCAAACAGTTCCAACACGATCCTGTAGATCTGCTCATATTCTTTCGCCAGCGCAAGTTCCCCTTGTTCTGCAAAATATTGCTGCTGTCGCTCCAGTTTCTCCTGTATCTGTTCTCCGACGATAAATTCATATACCGCAAGCGTAATGTCAAACACTGTTTTCTTTCTCTGCCTTGCAACAAAGACAAGCGGATCTATCTTTTCAACAAACTTTACACGCAGATGATTCAGTTTCTCTAATTCCGGCTCGTCTGCCTCCCTTGACTTCCGCGCCCACGCCTGCTGCCATTTCTTATATCCTTTTATTCCCAGTGCAAGACAGTAGTTTTCCATTCGGTCAATCTCGTCTTCTGTAAATTCACTATACCCGGATCTTAAATACCGAAACACACTTTCATAAGTAAAATTTTCCTGTATCATCCCTAAAAGACTCCGCACATACTCTACAAAAGAATTCAAAAGGATGCTTTTTTTATGATCCATAAAAACCGGTATGTCAAAAGATGCACACGCCTTTTCCAATACGTCTGCATACACGTTCATATCTGCTGCAATTACAGCAATCTCACGATACCGATACCCTTTCGTCCGCACAAGACGCCGAATATTCGCCGCTACATATTCAGCCTCTTTTCCCGGGGAACGAACTTCATGCATGGAAATAAACTCACAGTCTTGCTTATATTTCGCTCCTGAATAGCGAAAGATTTCCGACTCCAAAAACGCCATTTCCGGATTGTTCCGAAACCGATACACAGGTCTTTCATAAAAACATACCGCATCGTCTATTTCCGTTTTTTTCTCTTTGGCAATCTTTACAAGTGATGTAACCATCTGTTTACCAATAGCAAAAAGCTGATACGGATCCCGATATACATAAGGATCTTCCCTTCCGTCCATTTCCACCGTGATCATCACTTTTTCACATACGGAAAAAAGCTCACCGATCAGACGGTTCTGCACAGGTGTGAAACCTGTAAAGCCGTCCATTGCCACCACACTTCCTTTTAAAATATCAGAATGCGGGACAACATCGCTGAGCACATCAAGCATCTCTTCTTTTGTAATATATTTTTCACTCAAATACTCTTCAAAGCTTTGATAGATTGTTCGGATATCATCCAGTTTATAATACAGATAACTTTCAAACGGAATCTCTTCCATAAAGTCATCCAGCAGATCAAAGTCTACTCCGTACTGCGTAAATTCAGAAATTACCGATTTCACTTCACTGATATACCCTTGTTTTTTCAAGTTCCCCCTGAAAACCTTCAGGTCTTTTTCACACGCCCCTGCGATCTTACGCAGAATAAGACTTTTTCCTTCGTCATCAAGCACAGTACGGGCATCCTGCCCCACCTCTTCAAAAATGCGGTGTGCCAGGCGCCCGAAACTCAACACATCAATATTCATGATCCCGCCTCGCGGATGTGCGAGGCAGAGATCTTTTTGTGTCTGCATCGTAAACTGTTCAGGAACGATGACAAGATAGTTTTTGTTTGGATTTTTGGCCGCCTCCTGAACGACCGTTTCATATAAATAATGAGATTTTCCGCTTCCGGAGTTTCCCATAATAAATTGTAATGACATAAACTGCCTCTGTTTTCTCCTTTTATTTTACCAAATCTGCAAGCGCGCTCTTCGGAACAGCTCCCACTTGTTTGCCTGCTATTTCTCCGTTTTTAAATGCAATAAATGTAGGAATACTCATAACTCCATAACGCTGCGCCACGTCCATCTCTTCGTCAATGTTGATCTTGCACACTTTTACGTTATCCAATTCTCCTGAAACTTCTTCCACTACCGGTCCCATCATCTTACACGGTCCGCACCAGTCTGCGTAAAAATCTACTAATACCGGGCGATCTGCCTGAAGAACTTCCTGATCAAAATTTGCTGCTGTCAATTTTACTACTGCCATTTTCATTTCTCCTTTTCCTGACCTTATTCGGTCTGTTTTTAATGAATTTTCTTTTTCCAGATTTCTCTTTGAATGTTTTTCCGATGCTTTCAATCGGTTTTCATTTTGTTTTTATTTTTTGTTTTCTTTCATTGAGTATGTCATTATATTATACCGGATGAAATTTCTTTTCCGTGACAAAATCACAGATAATCACTCTGTGCATTTTCGAGATCAGAGCTTCCTTAAATCTTCCTCAGACCTGCTTCATCAAGAATTTCCACATTTCCCCTCGTCAGCTTCACAAGTCCGTCCGCCTGAAACTGTTTCAGAATTCTTGTCACAACTTCTCTTGCAGTTCCTGCATCCCGCGCCAGTGCCTCATGCGTAATCGCCAGACTTTCCGACTGTTCCATTACTTTATGATCCAAAAGCGCCGATGCAATTCTTGACGCCACATTCGAAAACACAAACTGATTAAACAGCCACATAATATCTGAAAACTTCTCCGAGATCATCTCCATCGTATAGTCTTTCACGATCCCGCTTTCATCATACAATCTGCGGTATACATATTTCGGAATCGTATAAAGCTCGCAATCTGTTTCCATCTCCATGTCAAGCTCTACATCCATTCCGTTCAGCATACATGCCGCGCTCAAAATACTGACGTCCCCCTCCAGCAGACGGAACAGCGTGATATCTCCGCCTCCCGGCGACGTAATAAACACTCTCACTCTTCCTTTTCTGACAATCTGAACTCCGGCACATTCTCCGCCGCCAAAATGAAGCTGCGTTTTCTTAGGACACTGTGTCTTCACCGTACTGTTTCGAATCTCTTCTTTTTGCTTCTCTGTCAGACTTTCCCAAAAAGGAAACGCCTGTTCAAAAATTTCATTCATTTTCACTCTTTCACCTTCCGTTTTCCTATCTTCCATTATAAAAGAAACCTGTCAAAAGATAAAGTGAAAAATATCATTCCTCCGCTTCCGAAAATCCCTCCTTTTTTTCTATGCAAAAAATATAAATTTTTTTCCTAAAGAAATAAGAAAACCGTTATGAGATTAATAATGTCATAGAAATATTGACAAATTTTGCCTAAATATTACATAAATACAGTTTTTTCTTCTTTCTTTTATCTCCCTAAAGTGATATACTGATATAGACTCTGTTAAGAAGTCGTTAATTTTACAGAAAGGAAAAGGAATGAACATCATGGAAAAGAAAAATGAGTTCAAACCGTATATTCCGGCAGATAAGATTGTTCCGGAGTTTACGGTAACTTCAATCGTGATTGGTATTATCCTTGCAATCGTTTTCGGCGCCGCAAATGCATACCTCGGACTGATCGTCGGAATGACAGTATCAGCTTCCATCCCGGCAGCCGTTATCTCTATGGGTATCATCCGTGTGATCCTTCGTAAGGATTCCATTCTCGAAAACAACATTGTACAGACAATCGGTTCTGCCGGAGAGTCTGTAGCGGCAGGTGCTATCTTCACTCTGCCTGCATTATTTATCTGGGCTGAAGAAGGCAAGATCGCTTTCCCAAGCATGATGACGATCTTTCTCGTTGCACTTTTCGGAGGTGTCCTTGGAATTTGCTTCATGGTACCGCTTCGTCAGGCATTGATCGTTGAAGAACACGGAACACTCCCGTTCCCGGAAGGAACAGCCTGTGCTGAAGTTCTTCTTGCAGGAGAAGAGGGAGGTGCAAAAGCAGGTACTGTATTTGCAGGACTTGGTATTGCAGCAGCTTACAAATTCATCGCAGACGGATTTAAATTATTCCCAAGCGAGATCGGATATGCATTCAAAAGCTATACAGGAGCTCAGATCGGTATTCAGGTACTCCCGGCTCTGGCAGGTGTAGGTTTCATCTGCGGACCGAAGATTTCAAGCTACATGCTTGCAGGAGGTACTTTAAGCTGGTTTGTACTTATGCCGGCGATCGCTCTGTTCGGCGCCGACGCTACGATCTTCCCGGGCTCAGCGCCAATCGCGGAAATGCTCGCAGCCGACGGTCCTTCCGCTCTTTGGAGCAACTACATCAAATATATCGGAGCCGGAGCCGTTGCTGCCGGCGGTATGATCAGCCTCATCAAGAGTTTCCCGCTGATCGTTCGTACATTTAAACAGGCAATGTCCAGTATGTCCAAAAAGCGTTCCAACACAACGCTTGTTCGTACACAGCAGGATCTTCCGATGCCGATCCTTCTCGTGATCCTTTTGGTGATCGTTGTTGCGATCTGGCTCATCCCGGCATTCCCTGTAAGCCCGCTCGGATCACTTATCATCGTTATCTTCGGTTTCTTCTTTGCAACCGTTTCTTCCCGTATGGTAGGTCTGATCGGTTCTTCTAACAACCCTGTTTCCGGTATGGCGATCGCAACATTGATCATCGCTACACTGACTCTGAAAGCAACAGGTACAACAGGTACAACAGGTATGGTCGGAGCAATCGCTATCGGCGGTGTTATCTGTGTAATCGCAGCAATCGCCGGAGATACCTCTCAGGACCTTAAAACAGGTTTCATCGTAGGCGCTACACCAAAGAAACAGCAGATCGGTGAATTGATCGGTGTTGTTGTTTCTGCTGCAGCGATCGGAGGAGTTCTCTACCTTCTGAATGAAGCTTGGTCCTACGGATCAAAAGAACTTCCGGCAGCTCAGGCTACAATGATGAAAATGCTCGTTGAAGGTATCATGAACGCAGAGCTTCCGTGGGGACTTATCCTCATCGGTGTGTTTATCGCAATCGTAGTCGAGATCATGAAAGTTCCGGTAATGCCGTTTGCAGTCGGCATGTACCTCCCATTCAGCCTGAGTGCAGGTATCATGGCTGGTGGAGCTGTACGTTTCCTTGTTGAAAAAGCCAAAGGTACAGCAGAAGAAAAGAAAGCTCGCACAGACAAGGGTGTTCTCTTCACATCAGGTCTTATCGCAGGAGAAGGGCTCACAGGTATCTTACTTGCAGGATTTGCTGTTGCGAAACTTGACCTTACTTTAAGCTTCTCACTTCCACAGATTGGAAGTCTTATCATCTTCATCGCTCTTCTTGCCGGATTGTTCGCACTCTGCATGAAGGCGAAACCTGCTAAAAAATAAGGTTTTAATTACTGATGAGACAGCCCGCAGCTTGCAGGCTGTCTCTTTTTATGATATTATGCTGTAATGACGTTATAGAGAGGATTTACCATAAAAATGAGTAAAAAAGTAAAAAAAGGTGAAAAAAACTATCTTGATTTCATTCCGGTGAAAAACCCGGATATCGAATATGAAACTGATGAAAACGGGATCGTAACTGTCTTCATTGAATGGAAAGGATTCTATCACAGAATTGCCCAAAAAGTATTCCGCCGCCCAAGAGTCAGCGATATCAAAATGGATAAATACGGAAGCTTTATATGGCATGCAATCGACGACACAAAAGACGTACATCAGCTTTCCAAAGAAATGGACGCCGAATTTCCGAAAATGGAAAAGTCTTTATCCAGACTGATCAAATTTCTTGAGATCATGAAAGATAACAATCTGATTTATTGGAAAGGAGAAGAGAAGAAATAATGGTGAAATATATCCCTTATGTATTAATGTTTGCCGTTGCCACGATGATTATCTACGGATGGGGACTTTGGCGCACAATGCGTCAGGGACAGGATTTATCCAATCTGCTTTGTTCCAAAGGGATCGCAAATGTTAAAAAAGCGCTCAAAAAAAACAAATCTCTGACAAGAAAAGAACTTGAGCCGTTTGTGAAGGATTTGACTGCAAAGCAGCCTTTTAACAGTGAACGGATCGGTGTAACCGACCCGAAGGCATTTCTCGACTCCATCCTGCCGTATATGCTGAAACAAAAAATGATCAAAGAAGTAAAGGAAGAAAAAAAAGTTGTCTATCAGTTAAACAAATAACTGATGGACAACTTTTTTATTGCCACATGATCATACAATTCCTACAGCCTCAATAGAAACTGCTAAGAATGATAATACAATTCAATCGGATCAATCGGATCAAAAGGATGTTCTTCCTCCATTTTTTTATTTCTCCCATGGCGTTTCGCCAATTCCCCGCTCTTGTTATACACCCAGAAAGAATAGACAAGAAGCTTATTGATCTTACCAATCTTCTCTTTCGTCGTCTTATTATAGAGCACTCCGCCTGCCTTAAACGGAGTCTTCTTATGAATCAGCGAAATCAACTCTGTCTCGCACGTAACCGGTTCCGGAAGGATCGTATATCCTCGTCCGACACAATCCGGCTTATGAGAATCACTGCCGCCTGTCATAACTTTCCCGTACTTCTTCGCTAATTTCTCCGCGCCGGAATTTGACGCCACAGGCTCACAGCTATTGAACGCTTCTACGAAATCAAACCGTTTCACAATCTCCGGCGACAGATAATACCGTCTCGCATTCGTAAAACTCATATACTTCTCTCCGCACGGATGCGCCGGTCCAAGCACACCTCCGTTTCGGTGCACAAGATCGATCAAAAGCGCCAACGGCATCCCCCGCATCTCAAGCAGCCTCATCTTAACGCCTTCCGGCATAATAACAAGGATATGTCCCGCGTCTCTCGTATCATACTCAATCCCTTTCAATACAACGAAATCCGTATGTTTCTTCCCTTTAATGTTCTCTTTCCAGTACCGGTATCCGTTGTAGGTATCATGATCGGTAATAACCATCCCCTGAAATCCGTGCTTCTTTAAAATCGTAATATACTCTTCCAATCCGACCTTGCTGTCGATCGAACCTTCTTTTACGTGGCAGTGCATATCTATCTTCATACACAAGCCCCCTTTTCCGGTGTAACCACCTGATATTCTTCGTTTCTGCTATTGAAATTTACCGAATCTCTATAGCACTATTATACAGCATTCCTTCAGTTGATTACAACTGTTATACACCGACATTTCATATTTTCCAAAAACGGAAATCATTTCCGTCCATCATTCATCCAACTGCAGATAACGCTTTCCACAGACATGCCGCCCATACAAACATATATACTGCCGGAGAACTTTTCGTCTCTCCGAACGCGAACAAAACCGCCGAAAAAATCATCAAAAACAACCAGATACATATCGAAATATTTCTTACTGTCTTTCTTTTCATTTTCATATAAAACACACCTTTCTCAAATATCCGCCCTTCTAAAATAGCGGTTAAAACCTTATTTTTAAATTCTACCAGCAAAGGTGTGCAATAAATATGACTCTGTAGGCGTTCCGGGATTATAAGCAGCCGCCAAGGTCTCGGGCAAGCCCGGACTTTGACTCGTCACCATTGCAAAAAATCACAATGAAAATGGATGCCAACCAACTGATCTTGATCAACATCCATTTTCAATGTGATATCTCTATCATTCTTTTGTACCTCTCTGTTCTATCTTTTTTGGATAGATTAACTTATGTTCCCGGTGGTCTGTACCTCCTGTTCTTAAATTTCCATCGAACTTCGGTTTCTGATGTTTTACAGCTACAGATTTTACTTCTCTCATAACTTTCTCGTCATTATGATATTTCTCTGCACCTTTCATCTGATCTCCGATCACGATATTCGATGGATGAATAAAACATTTACTAAAATTCTTTCAAAATCAAATCTTTTTGATTTGTTTTTGATTGATTATTTAGTTTGTTTTATTTGTTGACTTTATAATATCACTCTATTTACTATTTGTCAACAATATTTCTAATATTTTTTAAAATATTTTCAAATTATCTGTTATTTATCCATTGTCCGTCTTTTTTACAATTTACTTTCTTTTCTTTCTTTCAATACGGTTGATAAGTTTCGTATCTCAAACCAAATCACAGTTGACTTCTCTTCCCCGCCACATTAAAATAGTACATAAATGTCAATACATCAAAAGAGGAGTGGTTATATAATGGAACATTTAAAAATACCGGAGGGGTACTCTTCTCCGCTTACGATCCGCGAGACAGAGGTCGCTATCAAAGAAGTAAAGGATCATTTCGAACGTGCACTTGCTAAGTCTCTTCATCTGACGCGTGTATCCGCGCCGTTATTTGTTCTTCCGCAATCCGGTATGAACGATAACCTGAACGGCGTTGAACGTCCGGTTTCTTTCGGAATCAAAGAACAGGGCGATGCCTGCGCGGAGATCGTTCATTCTCTCGCGAAGTGGAAACGCTACGCCCTGAAGAAGTACGGTTTTCATTCAGGCGAAGGTCTTTACACTGACATGACGGCAATCCGCCGCGATGAAGATACCGATAATATCCACTCCCTCTACGTTGACCAGTGGGATTGGGAGAAGATCATCTCTAAAGAAGAACGAAACATGGAAACGCTGGAATACACTGTTCGAAAAGTATACAGCGCTTTAAAAGATACTGAAGATTTCATTTCAAGAAGATATAATTATATCGAACCTCTTCTTCCTGATGATATTTTCTTTATTACTTCGCAGGAACTTGAGGATATGTTCCCCGACTGTACTCCAAAGGAGAGGGAACATCGTATTGCCAAAGCAAAAGGGGCTGTTTTCATTTCACAGATCGGAAAAGTACTCGCTTCAGGCGAAAAACATGACGGACGCGCGCCGGACTATGACGACTGGGAATTAAACGGCGATATTATCGTATACTATCCGGTTCTTGATATTGCTCTTGAACTTTCTTCCATGGGAATCCGTGTTGATGAAGAAGCTTTAAGATCTCAGCTCAAAGCCTCCGGATGTGAAGACCGCGCTGAACTTCCTTTCCAAAAATCTCTTCTTGACGGAGAGCTTCCTTATACAGTTGGCGGAGGAATCGGTCAATCCCGTATCTGCATGTACTATTTAAGAAAAGCCCATATCGGAGAAGTCCATTCTTCTATGTGGCCGGAAGAGATCGTTGAAACTGCTTCCGAAAACGGAATCCACTTATTATAAAAAATACGGCAGCCTGCACCTTATCTTTTGCAGACTGCCGATTTTTTTCTTTTTATTTTTCGTCTATATTTTTCTTAATTTTTACTTCTATGTCTATTTTTCCTTCTTTTCTATTTCCCGATTCTTTTTCTCGCAATACCGACTGCCTGCATATGCTGCGCTTTATGCCGATCTTCCACAATTTCTTTCGGATATCGGATACAGCCGTTATTTTCATATGGATCATTAAAATAATACCCACCTTCATCATAGCCGACGAGCAGCATACAATGCTCATTTGAGATCCATGTAAATACCTCTTCTGTATCCAAAAGCTTCAGATCGGAAG